>NZ_JBICXQ010000009.1:0-262391 GCF_043200375.1 Streptomyces sp. NPDC048434
CCGCGGGGGGGGGTTGTGTGGACTGGGGCGTTTTCGCCCCACACCCCGGCCCCCTCCGGCCCGTCCCCTCCCGTGAGTGGGTGGGTGAAACGTGGGTGGGGGCGGGCGTTCGCCGCTGGGTTGCGTGTGAGACACAAAGGCGCACCGGACCACCTGCCGGCACCCCCACCGATGTTTCTTCCCTCCCTCAACGGGAGGGGACGGGCCGGAGGGGCAGGGGTGTGGGACGTAAAGCGCAACAGTCCCACACCCCTGCCCCGGAGGACCGTCACCGCACCCCGACAGCCCCGCGCAGCGGACCGGCCCGCCGCCAGGCGCAACGGCGAGACGAACCACGGCGGGACAGCCGACAACGTGGGCCGGGCCGCAAAGCGCAGCGGAGAGGTGGGCCTCACCCCACGGGAACCCCCGCCTCCAGGTGCAGCGGACAGCCCCGTTCACGGGCGCGCAGCGCCCAACGCAGGCGGTTGAAGCGCACCGGGGGCAGCATCTTCTCGGCCTCGGCCTCGGTGGCGAAGCGCCAGTCGCGCAGTTCGGCGCCGGGCAGCAGCAGTTTGCTGATCCGGTCGTCGGTCAGGGTGCCGCCGTCGTAGAGCAGCCGCAGACCGCCGAAGCCGGGCGGTTTGGGTGCCTCCCAGTCCAGCACCAGGAGCCGGGGCGCACGGGGCAGTTCGATGCCCAGCTCCTCGGCGACCTCCCGTATGCCGGCATGGACGGGCGCCTCGCCGCGTTCCACGATGCCGCCGGGGAATTCCCAGCCGGCCTTGTAGGTCGGGTCGACGAGCAGCACCCGGTCCTGGTCGTCGAAGAGCAGTACGCCGGCGGCGAGCGTCTCGGCGGTCGGTTCGGGTGTCTGCACGATGTCGCAGGCGCCGGCGCCGGTGCGGAGGGCCTCGGCGACCCGCTCGGCGCTCTGCCGGGGCGTGAGCCGGGTGGTGTCCACGACGTGCGCATCGCCCTTGAGCCACGGCAGCGCTTCGGCGTACGGCCCCAGGTGTTCCAGGCTCCACCGGCGCACGGACGCGGTGGCCCCGTCGTCTGCGGAGGTCTCTTCGCGGTGGGCTATGCGTGCCCGCAGGATCGTTTCGTCTGCGTGCAGCAGGACGTGCCGTACGGGTATCCGGCGGGCGGCGAGGGAGCCGAAGATCTCGTCGCGGTACTCCTGGCGCAGCAGCGCCATCGGTGTCACCAGCGGACCCGGGACTTCGGTCAGCAGTGCCGCGGCGGTGTCGACGACCATCCGCCGCCAGGCCGGCAGGTCCTGATAGTCGTCGATCTCCTCGAACCGCTTGGCCGGCAGCATCAACCGCAGTCCGCTGCCGAGGAGTTCGGGGTCGTAGAGCGTGCTTCCGGGAAGCAGGTCGAGCAATTCATGAGCCGTAGTGGTCTTGCCCGCACCGAACGTGCCGTTCAGCCAGACGATCACGGTTTCCCCTCTTCCCTAGACCCAGGTGAGTTGCCCGCCACACCCTGCCACCGAAACGCTCGGGGCCACGGGCCGCGCGCACGACCGGGAACGTTGCTCATTCGACCATCGGCGCGGCCAGGGAGGTTTCACACACCCGGGGACACGCCGGTCGCGAATTGCCTCGCGCGGAGGATGTCGGTCACCGCATCCGCCGCCGCGAAGCCCCCGGCAAACAAGCGCTCCCCCGCCCCTCCAGTACCGAAACCCTCACCCGCATACCGAGTTCCCGGGCCGCCGCCGGCCCGGGAGACGCCGCATATGACGGCGGCCCATCATGCGGCCGCCGGCATGTTCCGCGCGGCCCGGTCCGCTACCCCTTGCTCGCGCCGAGGGTCAGTCCGGCGATGAAATGCCGCTGGAGGAGCAGGAAGACCACAATCGTGGGCAGCGCGACGAGGACGGAGCCCGCGGCGAGCAGGTTGTAGTCCGTGAAGAATTGGCCGCGCAGATTGTTCAGGGCCGAGGTGACGGGGAGTTTGTCGCCGTCGGAGAGGAAGACCAGGCCCCAGAGGAAGTCGTTGTACATCCAGGTGAATTGCAGGGTGCCCAGGGCCGCGAGCGCGGGTCGGCACAGGGGAAGGGTGACCCGCCAGTACTGCGCCCAGACGCCCGCTCCGTCGACGATCGCGGCCTCCAGGATTTCCCGCGGCAGGGTGCGCATGAAGTTGGCCAGAACGAAGACACAGAAGCCGAGTTGGAATGCGGTCTGCACGGCGATGACGGCCCAGAGGGAGTCGTACATCGTCAGGGAGTCGGACATCCAGTACGGCAGTGGAATCTTGTTGAACAGCACATAGAGCGGGGTGACGATCACCTGCTGGGGCAGCAGGTTTCCGGCGGTGAAGAACATCAACAGGACGATGCCGCCGCGGATCCGCAGCCGGGAAACGGCGAAGGCCACGAACGAGGCCAGAAAAAGGGTGAGCAGCACACCGGGGACGGCGATGATGAGCGAGTTGAGAAAGTACTTGCTCATCCCGGAGTCGGCGAAGGCCTGTTGGTAGTAGTCGAAGGAGAGATGGCGCGGAAGGGAGAAGTAGCCGTATTTCGCGGTCTCTTCGTAAGGGCGCAGTGAGGCGTAGACGGCCAGCAGCAGCGGGGCGAGGAAGGCGAGCGAGACGGCGGAAAGGAAGAGGTGGACGCCGAACCGGCCGCGGCGGCGGGCCGGGCCCCTCGGCGCGGGTGCCTGGCGCGGGGCGGGCCGCGCGGTGGCGGCGGGTGCGGTCATCGCTGCTGCTCCCCTCGGAGTTCCTGGACGAGGTAGGTCACGATGAATCCCAGCGAGACCAGCAGCAGGACGACGGCGATGGCCGAGCCGAATCCGATCCGGCTCGCCTCACCGATGATGTTGTCGGTGACCAGCACGGACAGCAGCTCCAGGCCGTTGCGGCCCTTGTTGATGGCGTAGACGATGTCGAAGGCGCGCAGCGATTCGATGACGGTGATGACGCCGACGATGACATTCACCGGGCGCAGGGTGGGCAGCACGACCCGGAAGAAGGTTTGCCGTTCGCTGGCGCCGTCGAGGGCGGCGGCCTCTTTGAGACCGGGGTCGACGGATTTCAGTCCGGCGAGATAGAGGATCATGACATAGCCGGTGTGCCGCCAGCAGGCGGCCAGCAGCACCATCCAGATATTGAGTCCGGGATTTCCCAGCCAGTCGGTGGGATTCCTGCCGCCGATGACGGCGTTCAGTGCGCCCTGGTCCCGGGAGAGGACCAGTTGGGCGATAAAGCCGACGACGGCGAGCGAGAGCACCACCGGCATATAGAGCGTCGACTGGTAGAAGCGGCTGAAGCGGACACCGCGGTCGATGAGGACGGCGAGCAGCAGGCCGAAGGGGGCGGCGACCAGCCCGAGGAAGACCAGCCACAACAGGTTGTGGCGGACCGCCGGCCAGAACTGCGGGTAGTCGGTGAAGAGGTTGTCGTAATTCTTGAGGCCGGCCCACCGGATATCGCCGATGCCGTCCCAGGTGGTGAAGGACAGCCCCACGGAGGCCAGCGTCGGACCCCAGATCAGGGCGAGGTCGAGCAGGATGGGTATGCCCAGCAGCACGCCGAGGACGACGAGGTCACGGCGGGTGTGGCGCCGCGGACCCGGTCGTCCGGCGCGCCGTGCGCGGGTGTTCGGCACGGCGGTTCGCTCCCCGTCTTTCACAGCGGACTTCTGACGGCGCTCACTTGGCGGAAAAGATCTGCTTCTTCTGGCGTTCGATGTCATTGACCAGGCCGTCGATGTCATCCGGTTTGCTCAGGAACTGCTGGATCGCCTGGATCATCACGGTCGAGGCGAAATCGGGCCGGGTGTCGCGGTCCATGAACTGCGATATCTGCTTGGCGCCCGAGACGAGCTGGACGGCCTTCTTCTGCAGCGGGGTGTAGGCGGCGGTGTCCGCGCCGCTGTTGACCGCGACGTTGTTGGGGTCGGACTTCAGATAGATGTCCTCCGCCTTGGGCGTGGCGAGGAACTTCAGCAGATCCTTCGCACCGTCCTTGTCCTTGGCCTTCTTCGACATCAGAAATCCGTCGATCGGCGCCTCGACCGCGTCCTGGCCGTGGGCCGGGTCGATTTCCGGGAAGGGGAAGAAGTCCAGGTCCGCACGGTCGGCGGCGCTGAACTGCTGGCCGGGGTGCGGAAGTCCGAGCACGGTCATTCCGGCCTTCTTCTGTGCGAGGGTCTGTGCGGCCTCCTGCCAGGTGCGGCCGTTGGCGCCTTTTTGGTGATAGGGCATCAGTCCGCGCCAGAGGTCGAAAACATGCTTGACCTGCGGACTGTTCCAGGCCTTCTGGCCGCTCATCAGCGCGATGTGGAAGTCGTAGCCATTGGCGCGCATATTGAGGTAGTCGAAGGTGCCCATCGCCGGCCAGCCGTCCTTGTCGCCGAAGGCGAACGGCACCAGGCCGTCCTTCTGCATCTGCCGGGCGAGCGCGCGGTACTGGTCGAAGGTCTTGGGGATGTCGTACCCCTTCTCCTGGAACACGCTCTTCCGGTGGAAGACGGCCCACGGATAGTAGTAGTACGGCACCAGGTACTGCTTGCCGTCCAGACCCGTCGACTGCTTCTTCAGCGCCTCGGAGAACCCGTCGAAGCCCCGCCACAGATCGCTGATGTCGGAGAGCAGGCCCTTCTGCGCGAAGTACTGCATACGGTTGCCGGCGAACCACATGAAGACATCGTCCGGAGAGCCCTGGAGATAGCGGTTGATGTTCTCCTGGAAGTTCTCGTGATTGACGGTGTTGACCGTCACCGTCTTCTTCGACTTCTTCTCATAGGCCTTGAAGGCCTCGGCGAAGGCCTTCTTCGGAACGGTGTCCGAGGCATTCGAACCCATCGTGATGCCCTTCGGACCGCCGCTGCAGGCGGCGAGCAGGGACGGGAGGGCCACGGCCCCCGCGCCGAGCGCCGCGCTCCTCAGCAGCGTCCGGCGGGACATCCGACGTCCTGCCGCTTCCCCGTACGTATCCGAGCCGCCGAACGATGACTGGACCATGTCCCCCTCCTCAGGGGTGGAACCAAACAGAACCGAACGCGAGTGGTGGGATCTCACTCCGAACGGCAGGTCGAGTCAAGGGTTTTGGCAGGCAAAACAGGAACCGTTACCGCTCCTCTTCCAACAGACTCCAACAAGCCCTACCGTAAACACTCGCACGCGACCGGTACACGCCCCCACCACACCTCTCGCGAAGACGGAGGACGCGAATCATGCGCGTTCATATCCGCACCATCCACCGGCGAGGCCACCGAAGAATCGTCGGAGCGCTTTCCGCCGCCCTGTTGTGTACGGCAGGAGTGACCGCCCTGCCCGCCGCGGCCCGTACCCCCGACGCCCCGGGCGCCGGCACCGCCCGCACCACCCCCGCACCCCGGCTCCCCGACGGGCTCGCCAAGACGCCCCCGATGGGCTTCAACAACTGGAACTCCACCAACTGCCGGGCCGAGTTCAACGAGGAGATGGTCAAGGGCATCGCCGATCTCTTCGTCGCCAAGGGCCTCAAGGACGCCGGCTATCAGTACGTCAATCTCGACGACTGCTGGGCGCTGCCGGCCCGCGACGGGAACGGCAAGCTCGTACCGGATCCGCAGCGCTTCCCCCACGGCATCAAGGCGGTGGCCGACTATGTCCACTCCAAGGGACTGAAATTCGGCATCTACACGAGCGCCGGAATCAAGACCTGCAACCCGGCCGGATTCCCCGGCGGCCTGGGCCATGAGAAGTCCGACGCCCAGCAGTTCGCCGACTGGGGCGTGGACTACCTCAAGTACGACAACTGCAATAACCTCGGCGTGGACGCCAAGCAGCGGTACCGCACGATGCGGGACGCGCTCAAGGCCACCGGGCGGCCCATCGTCTACAGCATCTGCGAATGGGGCGAGAACAAGCCCTGGGAGTGGGCGTCGGACGTAGGGCATCTGTGGCGCACCACCGGCGACATCAGCGACTCCTGGTCGAGCATGCTCGGGATCGCCAAGCAGAATCTGCCGCTCGCCCCGCACGCCGGACCCGGGCACTGGAACGACCCGGACATGCTGGAGGTCGGCAACGGCGGCATGACCGACACCGAGTACCGCAGCCACTTCTCCCTGTGGTCGATGATGGCCGCCCCGCTGCTGATCGGCTCCGATCTGCGCAAGGCCACCCCGGAGACGTTCGAGATCCTGGCCAACAAGGACCTCATCGCCGTCGACCAGGACCCGCTGGGCAAGCAGGCCACGGTGCTGAAGTCCGAGTCCGGCCGCTGGACGCTGGTCAGACAACTGGCCGACGGCGCCCGCGCGGTGGCGCTGTTCAACGAGACCGGACAGCCGCAGCGGATCTCCACCACCGCCAAGGACCTGGGCCTCCCGCAGGCCGACGGCTACCGGCTGCGTGATCTGTGGCGGCACCAGGACACCCACACCACGGGCACCGTCTCCGCGACCGTCCCGGCACACGGCACCACCGTCTACCGCGTCTCCGCCGACAAGCGCTGGGCCACCTACCCACCGGCCGTCGAGACCGGCACCGACCGTACGCCGCTGGTCGAGGCCGGCTCCCCCGCCGGCCTCCGCTCCACCGTCCGCAACCTGGGCGGCACCCCCGCCAAGAACGTCACCGTGTCGCTGCAGGCCCCGCACGGGTGGCAGGCCAGCGCCACCTCCCCGGCGACGGCCCGCGCACTCCCGGGCGGCCGGACCCTCACCACCGGCTGGAAGATCACCGCACCGGCCGGTACCGAGCCCGGCGCCTACGATCTGCCGCTCACCGCCGACTACCGCTCACCCCGCGGCGAGCGGATCACCACCACGCTGCCCGGCACCGCCCATGTCGTGGTGCCACCGCCGTCCGGGACCGCGTACGCCGCCGAACTCCCCTGGCTCACCGCCGCCAACGGCTGGGGCCCGGTCGAGAAGAACACCAGCGTCGGGGAGAGCGACGCCGGGGACGGCAGGCCGATCGGCATCGGCGGCACCGGCTTCGAGAAGGGCCTCGGGGTGCATGCACCCAGCGAGGTGAGCTTCTATACCGGCGGGCGGTGCTCCGTGTTCACGGCCCAGGTCGGCATCGACGACGAGTCCGGCGACCGCGGGTCGGTGGACTTCGAGGTGTGGGCCGACGGCAAACGGGTCGCCGTGAGCCCCTCGGTGACCGGGACGGATGCCGCCGAGGCCGTCAGCGCCCCGGTCGCCGGAGCGCAGACCGTCCGGCTCGTCGTGACCGACGGCGGGGACGGTATCGACTACGATCACGCCGACTGGGCGGACGCCAAGTTCCAGTGCTGAACGTCAACCACCGCTCCTCGAAAGAGAGTTGATGACACCGGGCGGGCCCTCCGCCCGCCCGGACCCAGCACCCGGGAGGAGCGTCAGCAGGTGGGCAGCCCGGGGACGGGCTGGTCGTTCGCCCCGCCCTTGAGGTAGACCACGCTGATGTAGACACCGGAGTTGCCGCTGTCGTCATCGGTCTTGGCCCACCAGACGTTCGTCCACTTCCCGTACGTCTCCCGGTGACCCAGCTTCGCCTGGCAGTAGAAGTAGTTGGTACCCGAGTTGAGGGTGCCGACCTGCTGGAAGGACGGGGTGTACGAGCTCGCGCTGCGCCACACCTCGCAGTTGGCCTTACCGCCGCCGATGGACGCGCACGACGGCCCCTGGGTCGGGTCACCGCCGGCACCGCCCCCGCCGCCCTGGGCGCCGCCCGCACCGCTGCCACCGCCGTCGGTGCCGCCCTGACCACCACCGGTCCCACCTGAACTCCCGCCCGCACCACCGGGCTTGGGGTCCTTGGGCGAACCACCGGCCGAGGGCCGGTCCGAAGCGGACGGCGCCGCGCTCTTCCCGCCGTCCTGGCCCTTGTCCTTGTCCTTGGCGTCGGCCTTTCCGTCGGCCTTTCCGTCGGCCTTTCCGTCGGCCTTGTCGCCGTCCTTGCCGGCGGACGCGCTCGGTGTGCCCGGCCCGTCCGCTGCCCCGGCCGGCGGAGCCGACTGCCGCCCACCGCCCGCAGTTGTATCGCTCGGGCCCCCGCCCACCAGCGCATAGGTCACACCGCCGCCGGCCGCGAGCACGGCGAGCGCCGCCGCCACGGCCAGCACCACCCGACGCCGCCCGCGGGCGGGCAGCCGTTCGGTGTCCCGCTCCCCCGGGCTTCCCGGGTACGGAGGGGCGCCCGTACCGCCCACGGGCGGACCGGCCGTCACACCGGGCGGATCGCACACGGGGCCCGGGGTCGGGAACGTGAACCCGGGTCCTTGGTTCCCGGCGCCGCCCTGAGGGTGCTGCGACGCCGGGGGCGCGGGATGCCCGGCGGGCGCGGGCGGCGGCGTCGATGCCGGTGACGGTGACGGTGGTGACAGCGGCGTGGGTTGGGTCACCGGCGAGCCCTGGGCCCCGGGACCGGAAAGCCAACTGGCCGGCGCCGCAGCCGGGTTGACCGGACGGGCCGCACCCGGGTTGACCGGACGGGCCGCACCCGGGTTGACCGCGTCGCCGGGACCGGACGCCACCGCGCCCGGCTCACCCGGCTCACCCTGCCCGCCGTCGCCCGCCCCCGGGCCGGTCTCCGGCGCCGCGGACGGCGGGGCGACCGCCCGTACATCCGTCGCCGTGGGCAGATACGACGCACCGGGCGTGGGCATCGGCGCGGGTTCGCGGCCCTCCGCGACCGCTTCCAGCAGGCTCCGGGCCTCGGCGGCGGAGGGCCGGTCGGCCGGGTTCTTGGCCATCAGGGCGTGCAGCACGGGGGTGAGCGGCCCGGCCCGCCGGGGCTCGGGGAGCACCTCGGTGACGATCGCGGTGAGTGTCGACCACACCGACGTACGACGGAACGGGGCACTGCCGCCCTCGACGGCCGCATACAGGGTCATCCCGAGGGACCAGATGTCCGAGGCCGGGGTGGGGTCCAGGCCCTGCGCCCGCTCGGGCGGCAAGTAGTCGAGCGAGCCGACCAGTTCGCCGCTGCGGGTGATGTTGGTGGTCGCGCCGTCGCCCGGTGCCTCGATACTGGCGATGCCGAAGTCGGTGAGCACCACCCGGCCTCCCCCAGTGCCTGAACGGCCTGGGCGGTGCCCCCAGCCGTCCAGCAGCACATTCCCGGGCTTCACATCGCGGTGCAGCACACCCACCTGGTGGGCGGCGTCCAGGGCATCCATCACCCGGGCGCCGATCCGGGCGATCTCCCTCGGATCGAGGGGGCCCCGCTGGTCGACGGCGTCGTCCAGCGAGGGTCCGTCCACCAGCTCCATGACGATGACGGGGCGCCCGTCCTCGTCGATGACGTCATGGACGGTGACCACACCGGAGTGCCGGATACGGGCCGCGGCCCGCGCCTCGCGCTGCATACGGGTGCGCAGATCGGCCAGCTCCGGGGCGGAGGCATCGGTGTAGGCGCGCAGGACCTTGACGGCGACCTCGCGCCCCAGCACCTCGTCGACGGCGCGGCAGACCACACCCATGCCGCCGCGCCCGATCCGGCCGGTCACCCGGTACCTGCCGCCCAGCAACTGCCCGGTCAGATCGGCGTCGTTGCCCCGCCGGGGCCCGCTCGCGGCGGCGGCACCCGGCACACCGTGCCCCGCATCGCCGCCGGCGTTCCGCGGGGTGGCACCAGTCGAGCCGGACCCGCCCGCCCCAGGTGCCTCGTCCGCTCCGCCCTGCTCCCGCTCCCCCGGTGTCACCGTCGCCGATCCCCTCGATACCCGTGCCTGTGGCCATCCGCCGTGTACGCCACGGCGCACGTCGCGGTCGGCAACAGACTAAGGGGCGCACGGGGGCTCGTGGTGGCGTCAGGGCGTAGGGACGAAGGCATCGAGACGGGACCGTTGCCCGGCGGCGGCAGCAGCGCCCACCACCCCCGCATCGGTCCCCATTTGGGCCGGTACGACCGTCAGGCCCGACACGAACGACAGCGTCGCATAGTCCCGCAGGGCCGCACGCAACGGGGCGAAGAGGACGTCTCCCGCGCCCGCAACTCCCCCGCCGATGACCGCGATATCGATCTCCACGAGCGTGGCGGTGGCGGCGATCCCGGCGGCCAGCGCCTGGGCGGCTCGCTCGAAGGAGCGGATGGCGACGGGGTCACCGGCGTGCGCGGCGGCGGCGACGGCCGCCGCACTGGTGTCACCGTCGGGACCGGGCAGCCAGCCGTTGGCGAGCGCCCGGCGGGCGATGTTGGGGCCGCTGGCGATCCGTTCGACACAGCCACGGGCCCCGCACGGGCAGGGGTCACCGTCGACATCGACGCTGATGTGACCGATGTGCCCGGCGTTCCCCGTGGGGCCCGGGTGCAACCGGCCGTTGAGGACGAGTCCGCCGCCGACGCCGGTGGAGACCACCATGCACAGCGCATTGGCGTGGCCGCGCGCCGCCCCCTGCCAGTGCTCGGCCGCGGTCATCGCGACACCGTCGCCGACCAGCACGACCGGGCGCTCCCCGACGAGCGCCCGCACTCCGGCGACGAGCGGGAAGTCGCGCCAGCCGGGGATGTTGACCGGGCTGACGGTGCCGGACGAGGCGTCGACCGGGCCCGCGCTGCCGATGCCGACGGCCGCCACCCGCGCCCAGCCGGGCTCCGCGGCCAGCTCGGCGACCACTTCGGCCACCGCACGCATCACCGTCGCCCCGTCCTTGTCGGCGGGGGTGGGCCGGGCGGCCCGTGCGACCAGTCTGCCGTGGGCGTCCACCAGAGCGCCGGCGATCTTGGTGCCGCCAATGTCCAACGCTGCGCTGAGGTCCGTCTGCATCGGTGTGGAATCTCCTGGTGGGCCCGGGGGCCGAGCGTACCGGCCCGGCGTGAGAACGCCAGTCTTCCCTCGATTGACAACGTTGTCTAGAGGCTATGCTCGACGCCACACCTGACGCCGACAGAATCAGGACCGCACACCGTGACCGACACCGCGCGGGGCACCTCCCGCCGCTATGGCACCCGGCCCACGATGAAGGATGTCGCGGCGCGCGCCGGGGTCGGCCTCAAGACGGTCTCCCGGGTGGTCAACGGCGAACCGGGCGTCACCCCGGACACCGAACGACGTGTCCAGGAATCCATCACCGCTCTGGGGTTCCGCCGTAACGACTCCGCCCGGATCCTGCGCAAGGGACGTACGGCCAGCATCGGCCTGGTGCTGGAGGATCTCGCCGATCCGTTCTACGGCCCGCTCAACCGCGCCGTCGAGGAAGTCGCCCGCATCCACGGCGCGCTGCTGATCAACGGCTCCAGCGCCGAGGATCCGGCCCGCGAACAGGAGTTGGTGCTGGCGCTGTGCGCACGGCGGGTGGACGGGCTGGTCATCATCCCGGCCGCCGACGACCACCGCTATCTGGAACCGGAGATCACGGCCGGGATAGCGACCGTGTTCGTGGACCGCCCGCCCGGCCGGATCGACGCGGATGTCGTGGTCTCCGACAACTTCGGCGGCGCCCAGGACGCGGTGGCTCATCTCATCGCGCACGGCCACCGCCGGATCGGCTTCATCGGTGACCAGCCGCGGATCCACACCGCACGCGAGCGGCTGCGCGGCTATCGCACCGCCATGGCCGCCGCCGGCCTGCCCGTCGACGACTCCTGGGTGTCACTGGGTTCCACGGCGCCCGAGTGCGTACGCGCCGCCGCCACCACCATGCTGGACGCCCCCACGCCGGTCACCGCGCTCTTCGCGGGCAACAACCGGGTCACCGTCACCGCCGTACGCATCCTCGGCGAACGCCCGCGCCCGGTCGCGCTGGTGGGGTTCGACGACTTCGAGCTGGCCGATCTCGTCCGGCCGGCGATCACGGTCGTCGCCCAGGACCCGGCACGGATGGGCCGGACGGCCGCCGGTCTGCTCTTCCGTCGCCTGGAGGGCATCGAGGACCCGCCGCAGCGCAGGGAGATCCCCACCCGTCTGATCGCCCGTGGCTCGGGCGAGATCCGCCCTTCGGAGAGCTGAACTCCCCCCGGAGGCGCCGGAGACCCCCGGACCGGCGCGGCTCCGGGGAGTTCCGGGCGGGGTGATCACCGGTCGTCGCGATGCGGGGCGCGGCCGGCCTTCTTCCAGATGAGCACCATCCCCAGCACGAGCACGATCAGCGCGACGATCACGATGACACCCTTGATCGCGGCGTCGGCCAGCAGGTGCTGGACGAGTTCCGACCCGTCGCTCCCGTCGCCCCCGGCTCCGCCCCGGGCGAGGACCTCATACGCCGGGCCGTTGCCGGCCGTCGGACCGCCGCCGGTCATCGGGCCTCACCCCGTCCCGGCTCCCGTTCGCGCTGCCGTTGCCCGCGCCCGTCGTCGTCCAGGTGCCGGGCCGCGGCCCGCACCACCGCACCAGCCACCGACCCGCGTCCCCGGGACGCCCCACCACGGCCCCGCGCGGCGCCCCGGTCGTCCAGATAGCGGCTCACGGCATGAGCGGCGGGTGCCGCATACCGCCGGGCCGCACCGAGCTTCCCCCGGCGCTTGAGGACGAGCGCCACGGCGAAGACCAGCAGGGCCAGCACCACCAGGCCGCCCGCGATCACGCCGAACCGGATGAGAAGAAGGTTCAGGACATGCTCCACGATCACCCCTCCAATCGTTGTATCACAGGTGTGATACAAAACAATTTATCACAGCCGTGATACAAAGGGGCCATGCCCAAGCAGGTGGACCGAGAAGCCCGACGCCGCGACGTCGTCGACGCCCTCTTCCGCGTCGCCGTACGAGACGGCCTCCAGCGCGCCTCCCTGCGCGCCGTCGCCGACGAGGCCCGGCTCAACATCGGTTCGGTCCGGCACTACTTCGCCGGCCAGGAAGAGCTGATGCGCTTTGCGATGCGGTCGATGCTCGACCGGGTCGGCGACCGACTCCAGCGCCGCGTCGACGAGTTGGGCGATCTGGACGGACTTCCCGCGGCGCAGATCCGCCGCTGCGCGGTCGAGCTGCTCTCCGAGCTGCTGCCCCTGGACGACAGCCGGCGTGCCGAGGTCACCGTCCTCGTCGACTTCTCCACCGCCGCCCGGACCCATCCCGCGATCGACGACCTCGCCCAGGAGACCGCCACCGGCACCCGGACCCTCGTCCGCCGCATCCTCACCCGCCTCGACACCGCGGGCGGGCTGCGGCCGGGGCTCACCGTCGACACCGAGACCGAGCGGCTGACCTCCCTCCTGGACGGTCTCGCCTTCACCGCCGTACTGCGGCCCGACGTCCTGGACGCACAGACCTGCGCCACGGTCCTGCGTGCCCATATCGACGACCTCGGGCCGGCAACGGACTGAAGTACGAAGCCCCCGCCGGATCGGCGGGGGCTTCGTGGGGCCTACCTGACCGGTAAGCGGTCACGGCGGCCAACTTCCCGTGCTGCGCGGCACGTTGTACCGAACGGGCCGCTGCGCCCTCAGCCCGTGGAGGCCGGGCGGCCCGCGAGTGCGTCCAGGTCGGCGCGGGTCAGCCCGGTCAGCCGGGCGACCTCGGCGGTGTCCACGGCGCCGCAGTCCAGACCGCGCAGCAGATAGCCGCTGAGTGCCTTGGCGGTGGCGGGCTCGTCCATGACGTCGCCGCCGGCCTTGGCGACGTACGCCGCGAGCCGGGCCGCGGCCTGCTCCAGGCCCTCGCGGTAGAAGGTGTAGACCGCCGCGTAACGGGTGGGCAGATGGGCCGGGTGCATGTCCCAGCCCTGGTAGTACGCGCGGGCCAGCGAGCGGCGGACCAGGCCGTGGTGCAGCCGCCAGGCGGCGTGCACCCGGTCCGTCGCGCCGACCGGCAGGACATTCGTCGAGCCGTCGGAGAGACGGACGCCGGTGCCCGCGGCGGCGACCTGCATCACGGCCTTGGCGTGGTCGGCCACGGGGTGGTCGAGGGACTGGTGGGCGGCGCTGACGCCACAGGAGGCGCTGTAGTCGAAGGTGCCGTAGTGCAGGGACGTGGCACGGCCCTCGGCGGCCTCGATCATGCGGGCGACGGTGGCGCGGCCGTCGGCGCCCAGGATCGACTGGGTGGTCTCGATCTGGATCTCGAAACCGATCCGGCCGCTCTCCAGGCCGTGCGCCTTCTCGAAGGCCTCCAGCAGCCGGACCATGGCGGTGACCTGCTCGGCGTAGGTCACCTTCGGGAGCGTCAGCACCAGTCCGTCGGGCAGACCGCCGGCCGCCATGAGGCCGGTGAGGAAGATGTCGAGGGTGCGGATACCGCGGTCGCGGACGGCGGCCTCCATGCACTTCATCCGGATGCCCATGTACGGGGCCGCGGTGCCTCCCCCAGCCTCCGGCCGGGAGGTGCCCCCACGGTACGCGGCGGCGACCAGGGCGGCGGCACGGGCCGCGGCCTCGTCCTCCTCGGCATCCGGGCGGGGGCCGTAGCCGTCCTCGAAGTCGATGCGCAGATCCTCGACGGGCTCACGGGTCAGCTTGGCCCGGACGCGGTCGTGGACGTCCACGGCGAGTGCGTCGGGGATACCGAGGACGGCGGCGAGCGCCCCGGCGTCGGGGGCATGCTCATCGAGGGCGGCGAGCGCCTGGTCGCCCCAGGAGCGCAGGGTGCCGGCGGCGAAGACATCGCCGGGGACGTAGACCGTGTGGACCGGCTGGCGGGTGCCGGGGTCGCCCGGGTAGCGCCGCGCCAGATCCGCGTCGACCTGGGCGAGAGCGGCTCCGATTCCCTCGCGTACGGTGTCCGCGAGGCTCGTCGCCACGGTCTCCTGCTGCCCCATTCGATACCCTCCCGGTGCGCACGCCCGCCGATCGAGCGCTTTCCGCTTAACGGAATCAACAATCCGTATAGCGAAGTTATCGGCGTCGGTTGCCGAGGTCAACACCCTCACCCGCGGCGGCGCAGGTCACGGGCGTACGGCCGGACTTCGGAAACCCCGTGGCGGGGTCCACCGCGGCGCCGTCAGACTCACCCTCATGACTTGGACCGCACCTTCCATAGAACGCAGAGAACTCCCGACCGTGGCCGGCGAACGGGAGATGCTGCAGGGCTGGCTCGACTTCCACCGTGACACCCTGCTCGCCAAGTGCACGGGGCTGACGCCCGCCCAGCTCGTCGAGGCGAGCGCCGCACCGTCCACCCTCACGCTGCTCGGCCTGGTGCGCCACATGGCAGACGTCGAACGCACCTGGTTCCGGCTGCGCTTCCTCGGCCAGCGGATCAGCGATCTCTACTCCACCGAGGACAACCCGGACGCCGATTTCGACGACGCCGACCCGGCCGCCGCCGAGCGGGACTTCGCGGCGTTCCGGGCCGAGATCGAGTCCTGTGACAAGGCCGTGGCGAACCGCGGACTGGACGAGATCTTCGTGGGGCGCCGGGGGCGCACCCTGAGCCTGCGCTGGATCTACGTGCACATGATCGAGGAGTACGCCCGGCACAACGGCCACGCGGATCTGCTGCGCGAGGGGATCGACGGGGCGACGGGCGCCTGACGGCGCGGCACCCGGCCGGCCCTGCCGCCACAGCACGAGGCCCCGTACACACCGCGCGTACGGGGCCTCGTGCAAGGCCGGAGCCGGGCTCCGGCGGGACGGCGGTCAGCCCTTGCGGGTCTTGACCTCGTCGGTGAGGGCGGGGACGACATCGAAGAGGTCGCCGACCACGCCGTAGTCGACCAGGTCGAAGATCGGCGCCTCGGAGTCCTTGTTGATGGCGACGATGGTCTTCGAGGTCTGCATACCGGCGCGGTGCTGGATCGCACCGGAGATGCCCGCCGCGATGTACAGCTGCGGCGAGACCGACTTACCGGTCTGGCCGACCTGGTTGGTGTGCGGGTACCAGCCGGCGTCCACCGCGGCACGCGAGGCGCCGACGGCCGCACCGAGCGAGTCGGCGAGCGCCTCGATGACCGGGAAGTTCTCGGCACCGTTGACGCCACGGCCACCGGAGACCACGATCGCGGCCTCGGTCAGGTCCGGGCGGCCGGTCGACTCGCGCGGGGTGCGCGAGACGATCTTGGTGGCCTTGGAGGAGTCGGCGACGGTCACCGCGAGCTGCTCGACGGCACCGGCGGCCGGGGCGGCCTCCGGAGCGGCGGAGTTGGGCTTGACGGTGATGACCGGGGTGCCCTTGGTGATGCGGGACTTGGTGGTGAACGAGGCCGCGAAGACGGACTGGGTGGCCACCGGGCCCTCATCGCCGGCCTCGACGTCGACGGCGTCGGTGATGATGCCGGAGCCGATGCGCAGCGCGAGACGGGCGCCGATCTCCTTGCCCTCCGCGGAGGACGGCAGCAGCACGGCGGCCGGGGAGACCGCGTCGTAGGCGGCCTGCAGCGCGTCGACCTTGGGGGCGACCAGGTACTCGGCGAACTCGGGCGCGTCGGCGGCCAGTACCTTCACGGCGCCGTACTCACCGAGGATCTTCGCGGCGTCCTCGGCGTTCGCACCGAGGTGAACGGCTACCGGCTCGCCGATGCGGCGGGCGAGGGTGAGCAGTTCGAGGGTGGGCTTGCGGACGGCACCGTCCACGTGGTCGACGTAGACAAGGACTTCAGCCATGGGATTGCTCTCCTGCGGGAAGAATGAGGGCGGTGGAAAGGGCTGCGGCTCAGATGAACTTCTGGCCCGCGAGGAACTCGGCGAGCTGCTTGCCGCCCTCGCCCTCGTCCTTGACGATCGTGCCCGCGGTGCGGGCCGGACGCTCGGCGGCGCCGTCGACCTTGGTCCAGGCGCCCTCGAGGCCGACCTCGTCCGCCTCGATCTCCAGGTCCTCCAGGTCCAGGGACTCCACCGGCTTCTTCTTGGCGGCCATGATGCCCTTGAAGGAGGGGTAACGCGCCTCGCCCGACTGGTCGGTGACGGACACGACGGCCGGCAGCGCGGCCTCCAGCTGCTCACTGGCGGTGTCGCCGTCCCGGCGGCCGGTGACCTTGCCGTCGGCGACCGAAACCTCGGACAGCTGGGTGACCTGAGGGATGTTCAGCCGCTCGGCGAGCAGCGCGGGCAGCACACCCATCGTGCCGTCGGTGGAGGCCATACCGCAGACGACGAGGTCGTAGCCGGTCTTCTCGATGGCCTTGGCGAGCACGAGCGAGGTGCCGAGCGCGTCGGTGCCGTGCAGGTCGTCGTCCTCGACGTGGACGGCCTTGTCGGCGCCCATCGACAGCGCCTTGCGCAGCGCGTCGTTGGCGTCCTCGGGGCCGACGGTGAGGACCGTGATCTCCGCGTCGTCGGCGGCTTCCTTGATCTGCAGGGCCTGCTCGACGGCGTACTCGTCGAGCTCCGAGAGCAGACCGTCCACATCGTCACGGTCGACGGTCAGGTCCTCGGCGAAGTGCCGGTCGCCGGTGGCGTCGGGCACGTACTTCACACAGACAACGATCCTCAGGCTCACGCCGGCTCTCCTACCTGCTTCGTCTCTTCAGAACTGCCTTGTGCTGGCAGCATAGGCGCCTGTCGGGGCGGCTCCCGGTCGGATGCGGTTCCCCACGCCGACCGCCATATTACTCGCCAGTACATCGACTCTCGTGCCCCGAATCAAGGCCGCTGAAATGTGACCTTGCCAACGGCCCCGACCGGGAAACGACGAACGGCAGCGGGAACCCGTCAGTCCCGCAGCGCGTTGAAGCGGCCTTGGTGATACAGCAGCGGACGGCCGGGCCCCGCGGGGTCGCCGACGACGGGCTGGGCGAGCACGATGCGGTGGTCGCCGGCCGGCACCCGCGCCACGACCTTGCACACCAGCCAGGCCAGTACGCCGTCCAGGAGGGGCACGCCCTCGGGGCCGGTGCGCCAGGACGTGGCGGGGCCGAAGCGGTCGGCGCCGCTGCGCGCGAAGGTGGCGGCCAGCTCCTGCTGGTGCTCGCCGAGTATGTGGACGCCGATGTGCTCGGCCTCCGAGACGGCCGGCCAACTGGAGGCGCCGGTACCGATGCCGAACGAGAGCAGCGGCGGGTCGGCGGCGACGGAGGTCAGGGAGGTGGCGGTGAAACCGACGGGGCGGGAGCCGTGCGCGGTGATCACCGCAACGCCGGCGGCGTGCTGCCGGAAGACCGAGCGCAGCAGCTCGGGGGAGGCGGTGCGGGGCGTGCCGAGGCCGGGCGAGGCCGTCATGGAGTTGTCCTTCTGGTGTGGTGTACGAGCCCGGGCGGAGCCGCCGACGGCCGTGCGGCAGCCGGCAGCAAGGTGTCGTCGCTGCTCACGCACCCGGACAGCGGGCGCTGGCAGTCCGCAGAAGGTCGACGTGGGCGCGTCCGTACAGAAGGGTTCCTGGCCGCATCACGTCAGAGTGACGATTCGTGACCCACAGCGTCAAGGGGCGCCCGCCATCTGGGAGATCAATCACGGACGGCCGCACCCAGCGCAGCGATGACATCGGCCTTCCGGGGCTGTCCGGAGGCGCGGCGCACGATCGCGCCGTCCGCGTCGAGCACCAGCACCGTGGGCGTGCGCAGCACATTGAGGTGGCGTACGAGGTCCAGATGGTCCTCCGCGTCGATCTCGACATGGGCCACCCCCTCGACCATGCCGACGACCTCGGCCAAGGTGCGCCGGGTGGCCCGGCAGGGCTGGCAGAAGGCGCTGGAGAACTGCAGCAGGGTGGCCCGCTCCCCCAGCTCCGCGCCGATCTCGGCGGCGCCCAGCCGCGCCCCGTCGTCCCGCTTGCGCACCGTCGGCCTCCCCTTACGGCGTCGGTGCCACACTCCGAAAGCGCTCGCCGCCGCGAGCACCGCGATGCACACCATGAGTCCAGTCATCGAGGGATGCAGCGTTCACGAGACCGCAAAGATTCCCGGGGCCCTGTGCGACCCGGTCTGCGGGAGAGTGGGGACATGCCTGTCGACACCATTGACGTACGGGGCCCGAGGTTCGGGGCGACGCTGACGACCGTCGTGCTGGCGGCCGTGCTGATCACCGGGAGCGGTCCGCTGCTGGCCTTCCAGACGCTGGTCTTCGCCCTCGGGGCGCTGGCGGGTGTCCAGCACTCGCCCTATGCCTGGCTGTTCAGGGTGGCGGTGCGCCCGCGGCTGTCCGCACCGACCGAGTTCGAGGACGCCGCGCCGCCGCGCTTCGCGCAGAGCGTCGGGCTGTTCTTCGCGGTGGTGGGACTGGCCGGTTACTTCGTAGGGCCGCAGTGGCTGGGGCTCGCGGCCACCGGCTGTGCGCTCGCGGCGGCCTTTCTCAATGCTGCGTTCGGGTACTGCTTGGGGTGCGAGATGTACCTTGTGCTGCGGAGGGCGACCGGCTGAGCCACCCTTCACGTGACAAGAATCTCCCGGCCATGGCGGCCGGCGCGCTGGCCGCCACGGCCGACTTCGGGCACGATCTCCCGAAAGTCGCAGCTACGGCTGCGTAGGTTTCCGCCGGGAGAACCCTCCCCAGGCGTGGAAAAGGGGTCCTCCGGACAATGGCAGAGCTCGTCTATCCGCCGGTGATCGGCGCCGCCCGCACCCTCTTCAAGGCGCTCGATCTGAAATTCGACATCGCCGGGACGGATCACATTCCCCGCCGCGGCGGGGCGGTGCTGGTGAGCAATCACATCGGTTACCTGGACTTCGTCTTCGCCGGACTGACGGCGCGCCCGGCCAAGCGTCTGGTGCGCTTCATGGCGAAGGAGGCGGTGTTCCGGCACAAGGTGTCCGGACCGCTGATGCGCGCGATGAAGCACATCCCCGTGGACCGTGCGCAGGGCATGCACGCCTACAAGCACGCGCTGTCCGCACTGCGCTCGGGTGAAATCATCGGGGTCTTCCCCGAGGCGACGATCTCCGAATCCTTCACCCTGAAGACCTTCAAGTCGGGTGCGGTACGGCTGGCCCAGGAGGCCGGGGTGCCGCTGCTGCCGGTGGCTCTGTGGGGCACCCAGCGGCTGTGGACCAAGGGCCACAAGCGCGATCTGGGCCGTAACCACCTGCCGATAACGATCCGGGTGGGCGAGCCGATGGAGGCCGACCCGGCCGAGCAGGCCGAGAAGATCACCGACCGGCTGCGGGCCCGCGTGCAGGATCTGCTGGAGGCGGCACAGCGCGCCTACCCCGTACGCCCCAAGGGCCCCGAGGACACCTGGTGGATCCCGGCCCACCTCGGCGGCACGGCGCCCGCCGCGCCCGGGAGCGCCCGATAGCGGACCCGGAGGCCGGAGCGCGCCGTCGCCGTCGTGGCGGCGCGCTCCGGCGGCCCCGCTCACGGGGTCCAGATGTCGCCGATCTCGATGCGGGCGTCCGGGCAGGCCTTGTGCAGCGCCTCGGCCAGCTCGGCGCCCGCGGCGGTCAGCTCGTCGAGCGTCATGGGAGCCATCCGCTCCAGCAGGAAGAGGGCGCTGACCGATTCCTCGGTGAGGCGGGTGCGCACCCCCTGCCGCCAGTTCCAGCGGCGGCAGGTGACGCCCTCGTCGTCACACCAGATCACCTCGCCCGCGTCGGGGTGCTCGATGATTTCGGCGCCGCCGGCCGCGGTCACGAACGGTTCGTCGCCGGTGGCCCGTACGAGCCGCATGCCGCCCTGGATACGGTTCAGGTCCTCGCCGCCCACGGGGATGAGGTGGGCGACGCTGAGGGCGTTGTAGAGGTCGACGAGGCGGTTGATGCGCGGCAGCCCGCCGTCCGCGAGTGCCCGCCTGGCCAGGGCCTCGGCGGAGTTGCGGGTGCGCGACGGCTTGCTGCCGAATGCGGTGTACGCGGCGCGCCAGGCGGCGAGGTGCGGATCGTCCTGCGGGGCACGTCCGTCCAGACGCTCGGTGAGGCGGCGGGTCGCCTCGTCCAGGAGCGCCGCGCCGGCCTCGTCGCTGGGCCCGTTGGTCAGGCCGTGGGCCTCCACGGCGAGGTAGCCGAAGCCGGGCGCCAGGGCGCGCACCTCGTCGGAGACATACAGGCCACAGGTCGTGCCGGAGACATGCGAAGAGCTGGGCATCGGAGCCGTTCCTCAGAGATCGGTGGGGAGCATCTGCCAGAGGTGAGGCCGGTCGACGGCCTTCTGGAGGCATTGGAGCACGGCCGGGTGTGGTTCAGCAAACAGCACCGGTAGGTCCAGTTCGTTGTACTCAGGTCGCGCCGTGAAGGCGAGTTGTTCGCGGTCGAGGCGGAACTGTGCGTCGACGCCCGGCTTGTTGCCCCGTGGATCCTGCCGCGCCCAGCGCTCCTCGCCCGGCAGTTTGACGGCGATCAGCCCGTGGACGGTGTCGAGCTTCTGGTAGCACAGCCCGGCGGGGATGCCCTCCGCTCGCAGCAGGGCCACGAGTGCGTGCGCCTTGGCGTAGCAGATTCCGGTGCGCTGCGCGAGCACGTCCGAGGCGCGCCAGGTGACCCGCGGGTCCTCGGCGTCCGCGCTGTGCGGGATGGCGTCGCGGACGAATTCGAAGGCGGCCTTGGCGTATGCATATGCATCGGAAGCATCAACGGCGAGGGTGGCTGCGATGGCCCGGACGCGTGGATGCTCGTGGTCGATGACCTCGTCGGCCGCCAAGTAGGCGGAGATCTCCGGGGTGTTCTGGATCAGCTCCATACCCGGGGAGCGTAGCGATGCGCCCGGCCGCAAGTCAATGACTTTTCGGCCGAGCGCATAGCTATGCAGGCGTGGAGCTAGCGGCCGATCTCCTCGCGGAGTGCGGCGAGGAAGCCGTCGACGTCCTCCTCGGCGGTGTCGAACGCACACATCCAGCGCACCACACCGTCCGACTCGTCCCAGAAGTAGAAGCGGTAGCGCTTCTGCAGCCGCTCGCTGACGTCGTGCGGAAGGCGGGCGAACACACCGTTGGCCTGCACGGGGTAGAGGATCTCCACCCCGGCGATCTCCCGTACCCCGGCCGCCAGCCGCTGCGCCATGGTGTTGGCATGGCGGGCGTTGCGCAGCCACAGGTCCTTGGCGAGCAGCGCCTCCAGCTGGACGGAGACGAAGCGCATCTTGGAGGCCAGCTGCATGGACAGCTTGCGCAGATGCTTCATCGCGCGCACCCGGTCGGGGTTGAGCACGACCACGGCCTCGCCGAAGACCGCACCGTTCTTCGTGCCGCCGAAGGAGAGGATGTCGACGCCCACCGCGTTGGTGAAGGCCCGCATCGGGACATCGAGCGTCGCCGCGGCGTTGGCTATCCGCGAGCCGTCGAGGTGCACCACCATGTTGCGCTCATGGGCGTGTTCGCAGATCGCCCGGATCTCTTCGGGCGTGTAGACCGTGCCGAGCTCCGTGCTCTGGGTGATCGAAACGACCTGCGGCATGGCACGGTGCTCGTCGTCCCAGCCGTACGCCTGGCGGTCGATCAGCTCGGGGGTGAGCTTGCCGTCCTCGGTGGGCACGGTCAGCAGCTTGAGCCCGCCGATCCGCTCGGGCGCACCGCACTCGTCGACGTGGATGTGCGCGGACTCGGCGGCGATCACCGCACCCCAGCGGTCGGTCACGGCCTGCAGCGCGACGACATTGGCGCCGGTGCCGTTGAACACCGGGAACGCCTCGGCGCGCTGCCCGAAGTGGCTGCGGAAGACGCGCTGCAGGTGTGCGGTGTAGTCGTCCTCGCCGTAGGCGACCTGATGGCCGCCGTTGGCGAGGGCGATCGCGGCGAGCACCTCGGGGTGGGCGCCCGCGTAGTTGTCGCTGGCGAAGCCGCGTATCTCGGGGTCGTGGTGCTGCCGGGCGTCGGTCTTCGCTCCGGTCACGGCTCGGGGGTCAGCCACAGACGCTGTCCATTCACTTCCTGGGCGGGCCGGCTCCAGACCCCGGCGATGGCCTCGGCCAGCTCCGTGACATCCGTGAAGCCCGCGAACTTGGCGTTCGGTCGCTCGGCACGCATCTGGTCGTTGACGAGCGCCTTCACGATCAGGATGGCAGCCGCGGCGCGCGGCCCCTGCTCACCCCCCGACTTGCGGAAACCGTCCGCCATGGCGAGCGTCCAGGCCTCGGCAGCGGCCTTGGAGGCGGCGTAGGCGGCGTTGCCCCCGGTGGGCTTGCTGGCGCCGGCCGCGCTGGTGAGGAGGAAGCGGCCGTTGCCGCTGCGTTCGAGCGCTTCGTGGAAGGCGAGGGAGGTGTGCTGGACGGTGCGGACCAGCAGCTTGTGCAGCAGGGTCCAGTCGGCCAGGTCGGTCTCCGCGAAGGTCGAGGAGCCGCGCCAGCCGCCGACGAGGTGCACCAGGCCGTCGATCCGGCCGAACTCCTTCTCCGTACGGGCCGCCCATTCACGGGTCTGGTCGAGGTCGAGGAGGTCCACGGTGTCCCCTATCACCGTGGCGCCGCCGTGGGCGTAGCGGGCCGCGTCCACGGCCTCCGCCAGCCGCTCGGGGTTGGAGTCCGAGCCGACGACGACTGCACCCGCTTCGGCCAGTCGCAGCAGGGTCGCGCGGCCGGCCGGCCCGGCCGCCCCCGCCACCGCGATGACCGCACCCTCCAGCGGCCCCTGGCCGCCCGTCGAAGTAACCATCTCCGTCGCCTCCTCGTCCTGCTCCTGGACGGCCGTCCGCCGGGTGTTCCGGTCGGTCCTCATGCCGCCGCCAATTCATCGCTGTGGGCCGTGATGCCCTTGGTGGATGCGATCACAGTGCGCAGCTTCTTGGCGAGCGCCTCGTAGAACATGCTCAGCGGGAACTCGTCGGGGAGCACGTCGTCCACGAGTTTGCGCGGCGGCTGGTCGAGGTCGAGGGCGTCGGGTCCCTTGGCCCAGACCGAACCCGGGTGCGGTGCGAGGTAGGTCGAGACGAGGTCGTACGCGGCGAACCAGTGGACCAGCTTGGGCCGGTCGATGCCGTCGCGGTAGAGCTTTTCGATCTCGCCGCACAGCTGGTTGGTGACCTTGGGCGCCCGCTCCCAGTCGATGTGCAGTGTGTTGTCCGTCCAGCGTACGACGTCGTGCTTGTGGAGGTACGCGAAAAGCAGCTGTCCGCCCAGGCCGTCGTAGTTGCGGACCCGGTCGCCGGTGACGGGGAACCGGAACATCCGGTCGAAGATCACGGCGAACTGCACATCGCGGGCCTGGGAGTACCCCTCGGCCTCCAGCTTCACGGCCTCCTTGAAGGCGGTGAGGTCGCAGCGCAGCTCCTCCAGGCCGTACATCCAGAACGGCTGGCGCTGCTTGATCATGAACGGGTCGAACGGCAGGTCACCGTGGCTGTGGGTGCGGTCGTGCACCATGTCCCACAGGACGAACGCCTCCTGGCAGCGCTCCTGGTCGGCGAGCATCTCGCGGACGTCCGCGGGGAGTTCGACGCCGAGGGTCTCGATGGCGGCCTCGCTGACCCGGCGGAAGCGGGCGGCCTCGCGGTCGCAGAAGATGCCGCCCCAGCTGAAGCGGTCGGGGGCCTCGCGCACGGCGATGGTCTCCGGGAAGAGCACGGCGGAGTTGGTGTCGTAGCCGGCCGTGAAGTCCTCGAAGGTGATGCCGCAGAAGAGCGCGTTGTCGTAGCGGGTGCGCTCCAGCTCGGCGAGCCAGTCCGGCCAGACCATCCGCAGGACGACGGCCTCGAAGTTGCGGTTCGGGTTGCCGTTCTGGGTGTACATGGGGAACAGCACAAGGTGCTGGAGGCCGTCGGCGCGCTGCCGGGCGGGCTCGAAGGCGAGCAGGGAGTCCAGGAAGTCCGGCACACCGAAGCCGCCGTCGGCCCAGCGGCGCAGGTCGGCGACGACCGCCCGGTGGTAGGCGGCGTCGTGCGGCAGCAACGGGGCGAGCTCCCCGACGGCCGCCGTCACCCGGTCGACCTCAGCGCGGACCGCATCGGCGGTGGGCGCGCCCTCCGCCTCCAGGTCTATGGAACCGTCCTTGGACTGCCAGGGGCGGATGGCCTCGACCGCGCCCTTGAGTACGGGCCACGCCGGGTGCTCGACCACACGCTCTGCGGTCGTGGTGGCCTCCCGGACACCCACAGGCGAAAGAATTTCCGTCATGACTGCCCTCCGGCGATAGATCGTGCTGTCAGGCCACGGTAACCAGCCGGGGATCTCCCGCTCAAGTGCGGTCGCTGAAAATTATTCTGCCGATACCCCGCGCTCACGCATATTTTTCCTGTCAGTAGCGGCTTGGGCAACACTTCCTGCCAGCAGTACCAAGGGTTTCCGCGGTTCCTCCGGGCCGGCGGGGGCCTGGACAACCCCCTGCCGGTGTGGCATATGCCATACCGGCAGGGGGTCGGGCCGGTACCGGCCCGCTGCGGCACACCGTCAGCGCGGCAAGGACTCGCCCACGCGAGGGTGAGGCGGTCTGAAGCCGGATATGGCGGGTACCCGTACTGGACACACCGCCGTCCCGTCCGGCAGCCCTTTTTCCGCCGGTCGGTCCCGTTAGGCTGTGCGCCATTTCGTAGCGCCGTTGCCGACAGTCGACGGCCGTCACTTGTACAGAGCCGACACTTGTACCGAGCCGACAACAGCACCGAGCCGACAGAAGCGAGGCAGCCTTGTCCTTTCTCACCATCGGACACCGCGGGATCATGGGCGTGGAGCCGGAGAACACCCTGCGGTCCTTCGTGCGCGCCGAGCACGAAGGCCTCGACGTCATCGAACTGGATCTGCATCTGAGCAAGGACGGCGCGCTCGTGGTGATGCACGACGCGGATGTGGACCGGACCACCGACGGCGCCGGTCCGATCGCCGAGCGCACCCTCGCCGAGCTCCGCGAGCTCGATGCCGGCCGGGGCGAGCGGATCCCCGTCTTCGAGGAGGTCGTGGAGGCGGTCACGGCGCCGCTGCAGGCCGAGATCAAGAACGTGGCGGCCGCCCAGGCGCTGGCCGAGGTGATGCGGTCGCGCGATCTGACCGGCCGGGTCGATGTCATCTCCTTCCATGACGAGGCACTGGCCGCGATCCGGACCCTGCTGCCCGGCGTACGGACCGCACTGGTCGGCAGCCGTTACGGCGCGGACGTCGTCGACCGTGCGCAGACCGTCGGCGCGACGATGCTCTCGCTGAACATCCGACGGCTCACCCTGGAACTGGTCGAGCGGGCGCATGCCGCGCATCTGAAGGTCGTGGGCTGGACGGTCAACACCCACGATCAGCTGCGCCTCGCGCGCGGGCTCGGTCTGGACGGTGTGGTGACCGACCAGCCGGAGATCCGGCGGGCGGTCCGCTTCACGGCGTGAGGCGGCGGGTGACGAGATGAGCCGGGTGGGGCGTGCCCACCCTTGGGGCCCGCCCCGGGCAACCGGGAAATGCGCAGTTCACAGCGGTGCAATGTGCTTCCACCATGCGGACGTTTCCCCCGGTGATTTCGACAGAAGGCCTCGCGCACTGCCACTCTCCCGCCATGCGCCTCGCCAACCGCCCCCTCCGCCTTGCCGCTTGCGCCACCGTCACGCTGCTCGCCGCGGCCGTCGGCTGTGCCCCACAGGACGAGTCCCCCGGTGGTCCGCGGGCCACCGGGGCGGGCGAACAGAGCTGTGACCGCGGCAAACTGGCCACCGTGGCGGACGGCAGGCTCACGGTCGGCACCGACAGGCCCGCCTACGCACCCTGGTTCCACGACGACGACCCGGCCGGCGGCAAGGGTTTCGAATCGGCCGTCGCCTACGCCGTCGCCCGGCAACTGGGCTACGACAAGGGCGCGGTGCGCTGGCAGACCGTGCCGTTCAACAACGCCTTCGCGCCCGGCGAGAAGAAGTTCGACTTCGATATCAACCAGATCTCCATCAGCGCCACACGCAAGCGGGCCGTCGCCTTCTCCTCCGGCTACTACGACGTGCGCCAGGCGGTCGTCGCGCTGAAGGGCTCCCGGGCCGCGCAGGCGAAGAGCATCGCCGACCTGCGGAAGGTCAAGCTCGGGGCGCAGGTCGGCAGCACCAGCCTGGATGTCGTCAATGACACCGTCCGGCCGGCCCGGCCCCCTGCCGTCTTCCAGAAGAACGACTTCGCCAAGTCCGCGCTGAAGAACGGTCAGGTCGACGCGATCCTCACCGATCTGCCGACGGCCTTCTACATCACCTCGGCGGAGGTGAAGGACGCCGAGGTGGTCGGGCAGTTCGCGGCCACCGGCGCCGCCGAGGAGCAGTTCGGTCTGGTCCTGGACAAGGAGAGCCGGATCACCGGGTGTGTGACGGCCGCGGTGGATGCGCTGCGCAAAAACGGCACCCTCGCCGCGCTGGAGAAGAAGTGGCTGACCGACGCCGTTTCGGTCCCGGTGCTCAAGTGACCTACGAAGAAGGCAAGTTGAAGACCCGTGCGGCACAGGACGGGGCCGACGGCGGATATGTGCCCTCGTCGCGGCGGATCGAGCGGGAGCGTTTCCGGCGGGCCAGGGCCCGGCGCGCCACCGCCGTCGCCGCGCTGAGCACCCTGGTCACCGCCGTCGTCCTCTACCTCGTCATCACCCGCTCCCCCGGCTGGCCGCGCACCCAAGAGACGTTCTTCAGCGCCGAATACGCCCGCAAGGCGCTGCCGAAGGTGCTGGAGGGGCTGCTGCTGAATCTGCGGCTGCTGGTGGTGTGCGGGGCGGCGGTGCTGGTGCTCGGGCTGCTGCTGGCGGTGGCCCGGACGCTGCGCGGCCCGGTGTTCTTCCCGCTGCGCGCCCTGGCCACCGCGTACACCGACTTCTTCCGCGGACTGCCGCTGATCATCTGTCTGCTGATGGTGGTCTTCGGGGTGCCGGCGCTGCGACTGCAGGGCGTGACCACCGATCCCGTGCTGCTCGGCGGCTCGGCGCTGGTGCTGACGTATGCGGCGTATGTGGCCGAGGTCTTCCGGGCGGGCATCGAATCGGTGCACCCCTCACAGCGGGCCGCGGCCCGGTCGCTGGGCCTGACCAGCGGACAGGCGCTGCGCTTCGTGGTGCTGCCGCAGGCGGTGCGGCGGGTGGTGCCGCCGCTGTTGAACGATCTGGTCTCGCTGCAGAAGGACACCGGACTGGTGTCCATCGCGGGTGCGGTGGACGCGGTCTACGCGGCGCAGATCATGGCCGGCAAGGACTTCAACTTCACGCCGTACGTCGTGGCCGGGCTCGTGTTCGTGGCGCTGACGATCCCCATGACGCGGTGCACGGACTGGGTCACGGCCCGCATGGACCGCAGGCGCGCCCAGGGAGGACTCGTATGAGCACGACGGACGACACCCCGCGCCCGGCCGACGAGACGGCCGGGGAGGCGGCGCCCGGCGACGGCCCGGTGCTGCGGCTGGAGTCCGTACGCAAGACGTACGGCCGCGGCACGGTCGTCCTGCGGGAGGTGGATCTGGCGGTCCCGCCGCACACCGTGACGACGCTGATCGGCGCGTCGGGGTCGGGCAAGTCCACGCTGCTGCGCTGCGCGAATCTGCTGGAGGAGATCGACGACGGCGCGATCTTCCTGGACGGCGCGGAGATCACCGATCCGCGGGCCGACGTGGACGCGGTGCGCCGCCGGATCGGTGTGGTCTTCCAGGCCTACAACCTCTTCCCGCACATGACCGTGCTGGACAACATCACGCTGGCGCCCCGCCGGGTGCACGGGGTGCCGCGCGCCGAGGCGGAGGCGCGGGCCCGCGAGCTGCTGGAGCGGCTCGGGCTCGGCGGGCGGGCCGGGGAGTACCCGGACCGGCTCAGCGGCGGCCAGCAGCAGCGGGTCGCGATCGTCCGGGCGCTGGCCGGCCGGCCCCGGCTGCTGCTGCTCGACGAGATCACCGCGGCGCTCGACCCCGAGCTGGTCGGTGAGGTGCTCGGCGTGGTCCGCGATCTCAAGGAGGAGGGCATGACGATGGTCATCGCCACCCATGAGATGGGCTTTGCCCGGGAGGTCGCCGACCAGGTGTGCTTCCTGGACGGCGGGGTGGTGCTGGAACGCGGCACCCCCGAGCAGGTCTTCGGCGATCCGCAGCACGACCGCACCCGGCAGTTCCTGCAGCGGATCATCCAGGCCGGACGACTCTGAGCGCCGGCGCGCGCCCTGACCCGAGAAATCTCGGCCCGGACCGCGCCGATGTCGCCGGCCCCAGCCGTGCGGCCGATCAGTCGAGGCAGAACTCATTGCCCTCGGGGTCGGCCATCACGAGGTGACCGGCGCCGAGCGGCGGAGCGGGCTCGTAGCGTCTGAGCCGGGTGGCGCCGTGGGAGGCGAGCCGCTCGGCCTCCGCTTCCAGGGCGGTCATCCGCGCGTCGCCCTTGAGCCCGGGGGCGGCTCGCACATCGAGGTGCACGCGGTTCTTGGCCTGCTTGTCCCCCGGCACCCGCTGGAAGAACAGCCGCGGCCCGGAGCCTTCGGGGTCGACCACCGCCGAGGCGTCGTTGCGGCGCTCGGGCGGCACGCCCATCGCCTCCAGGGCCTGCTCCCACGACTCGAAGCCCTCGGGCGGGTCCTGCAGCCGGTGGCCGAGGGCCTCGGCCCAGAACGCCGCCAACCCGGCGGGGTCGGCGCAGTCGAAAGTGATCTGGACGTCGCGGGCCATCTCAGCTCGCCTCCCGCCGGGTCCGGTGGGTGTGCAGATGGAGGTCGCGGAGCAGGCACACCTCGGCCAGATGATGGATCAGCTCGCGGTTGATGTGCAGCACCAGCGTTGCCAGAGGCTGCTCGGCGTACGGGCCCTCCGCCTCCCCGCACGGGCGCGCGAGGTCGGTTTCGCCGAGGGACTCGACGCCGGCCAGCCACGTGGCGTACTCCGCGTCGAGCTGGGCCAGCGCCCCGTCCGCGGTCGTGGCGTACTCGAACGACCCGTAGTCGGTGGGCGTGCGACCGAAGTGCGAGGCGTTGCGCATCGCGAGCACGCCGACGATCACGTGCCCGAGCCGCCAGGCGATCGTCGCGAACGGTGGCGGGTCGGGCTCCGGCATCGCGAAGTCGATGGTCATCGCGCCGGACCCGGCCTGCATCGGTGCGGTGCCGGTGCCGCGCGGGCGCACGTTCCAGCAGCCGGGCACCGGCTCCCAGAAGTACTCGTCATCGGTGAGTCCGTCGAGGCGATCGCGCAGCTGGTGGTTCCAGTGCCAGGCGAGCTGGTCTCGGAGCAGGGGGTTCCAGGTCTGGTCGGTCATGGTCCCAGCCTTCCGCATATAGCGGACAGGATCGTTCCGTGTTCTGTGGAACGATGAGCGGGTGACCGTCGAGGCGACGACCGAGCGGGTGCTGCGACTGCTGGCGCTGCTGCAGCGGCGGCCGTCCTGGACCGCCGCCGAGCTCGCCGCCGAGCTGGGGGTCACCGACCGCTCGGTGCGCCGCGACGTGGAGCGGCTGCGCGCGGTCGGCTACCCCGTGCACGCGACGGCGGGCGTCGGCGGCGGCTACCAGCTCGGCGCGGGCACCCGGCTGCCGCCGCTGCTCCTCGACGACGAGGAGGCGATCGCGACAGCGGTTTCCCTGCTGCTGGCATCGGGGGGCACGGTCGCCGGGGCGGGCGAGGCGGCACTGCGGGCGCTCGCGAAGCTCGACCAGGTGATGCCGCCCCGGCTGCGCGCCGAGGTACGGGCGGTGCACGGCGCCACCGAGACTCTCGTCGGCCCCGGGGTCGAGATCGACGCGGAGGTGCTGGTGACACTCGCGCGGGCCTGTCGCGACGCCGTGCGGGTGCGGTTCCGGTACGCCGGCCGCGACGCCGGAGAGCGCGAGCGCACGGTCGAGCCGGTGCGGATGGTCACCACCGGCCGCCGCTGGTATCTGATGGCCCGGGACCTCGACCGCGACGACTGGCGCACCTTCCGGCTGGACCGGATGCGCGAGGTGGTGGCGACGACCTGGCGCTTCCGGGCGAGGGAGCATCCGGACCCGGTCGCCTACGTGCAGCGGTCCGTGGCCGAGGCGCCCTACCGGTATCTCGCCCGGGTGCGGTTGCACGCCCGACCCGACCGCGTACGGGAGCTGGTGCCGCCCCAGGTGGGGCGCGTCGAGGACGATCGCGACGGGTGGTGCGTGCTCGTCGTCGGCGGCGAGGACCTGGACTGGCTCGCCGCGCACGTGGCCCGGCTGGGCTTCGAGGCGGAGGTGCTGGAGCCCCCGGAACTGCGGGAGGCCGCCGCCCTGCTCGCCCGCCGCCTCGCGGCGATGGCCGGGGCCGGCTGACGGACCCCGTCAGCCCTTGCCCGACACCGTGCCGGGCGTCGCGGGCCGGCGCCGATACCCCACCGAGCGAGCCCTTGCCGAGACGGGCGGCCCGGCCGTCGGTCCTTTGACCCGCGGCCGGGCGCTGGGCGATCGAACGGGACGGACCCGGTTGTTCCCGGAGACCGCGAGCGCACAGATTGATTCATGTACGGTAACTTTGATTCGGATGGATAAAAACGAGGGCGGGGTCATGGAGCGGACGTTCACCAATGCCGCGCGGCGAGCGCAGATCGTGCAGGCAGCGATCGACACGATTGCCGAACTCGGCTACGCCAAAGCCTCGTTCGCGCGGATCACCGAACGAGCCGGGCTGCGCAGCCCGCGGATGATCTCGTACCACTTCACCGACAAGGACGACCTGATCCACCAGATCGTGAAGGAGGTGTTCGAGGCCGGAGCCCGGTTCATCGTTGCCCGCATGCAGGAGGAGGACACGACGGCCGGCAAGCTGCGCGCCTACCTGGAGGCCAACCTGCAGTTCCTGCGCGAGCACCCGCAGGAAGTGGTGGCGCTCACCGAAATCGGCCCTCATGTGCGCGACGAGAGCGGTCAGCCGTACACGTCGCAGAGCGCACAGGAGCCGGGTGTGCGGGGACTGGAGGCGCTGCTGGCCGAGGGGCAACGCAGCGGCGAGTTCCGCGACTTCGACATCCGGTCGATGGGAGTGATCATCCGCGGTGCGATCGACGCCGCCGCGCAGCGGCTGCGCGGTGAACCAGGTCTGGACTTCGACGCCTACACCCGCGAGCTCGTCGCCACGTTCGCGCACGCCACCCGGTCGTGCTGAGTCCCACTCCCAGGAGGGTTCGGAAGTGACAGAGAGTTTGGGTGCACAACATCCCGCGCAGGCCCGCGGAAGGTTCAGCCGTGTGCTGCTGATGGACGTGGTCGCCCCGCTGGCCTTGTTCTACGGTCTGCGCTGGCTGGGGGTGAACCAGTTCCTCGCGCTGCTGGCCGGCGCCGCCATCCCCGCGGTCGAGGCGGTGCACGGCGTCGTCACCCGGCGACGGATCGGCGGGGTGCAGCTCTTCATGCTCGGCACCATGGCCCTGACCGTCGCCATGTCGTTCGTCACCGGCAGCCCGCGCATGCTGCTCATCCGCAACGGCTGGGGAATGGCCGCACTCGGAGTCTGGATGCTGCTCACCCTGCTCTCCAGGCGACCGTTCCTCTACGAAGCCGCCCGGGTCGTGCTGGACGAACCCAAGCAGCGGGACTGGGAGCTGAGTTGGGACCGCCACCCGCCGTTCCGTCGTCTGCTGTGGATCTGCAGTGCGTTCTGGGGGATCGCCTGCCTGCTCGACGCCGGCCTGCGGGTCGTGATGGCGATGACCATGCCGATCGACCAGGTGCCGGCCCTTGACGACGCCCTGCTGGCCGTCACCCTCGCGGTGATCCTGCTCTTTCAGCGCTTCTACGGACGCTCCTACCTGCGCCGTAACGGGCTGCGCAGGGACGGCGTGCAGATCTCATCCGTCTCTGCCGGGGAGCCGGCCCGATGACCGGCCGCGTCGCACTGGTCACCGGTGGCGCGGGCGGAATCGGCGAGGCGACCGTAAGACGCCTGGCTGCCCAAGGGGCCCACGTCGTCATCGCCGACCTCGATGCCGCTCGCGGCACCCTCCTCGCCCGGGAGTGCGGAGGGCTGTTCGTCCGGACCGACGTTGCCGTCGTGCGGGACAACGAGCGAGCGGCGGCACAGGCCGTCGCGGAGTACGGCCGGCTGGACATCGTCGTGCTCAACGCAGGCATCGCCGGCCGGTGCGGACTGAGCGATTTCACCCCGCAGCGCTACCGGGCCACCATGGGGACCAACCTCGACGGTGTCGTCTACGGCATCCACGCCGGGCAGCCCGCCGCCCCGGTTGACCACCCCGACGTCCCGCTCGTACGGCACGACCCCCAGGACAGCACGGTCTGAATCCCCGGGCCGGACCGCCTCATCAGGCTTAGCCCGCCTTACGGCCCTGAACACCGGCATCGTGATCGCCCGGACAGGGCCCAGGCCGAAGGCCGAAAGAGACTGTCTCCCCGGCCCTCGAAACTTGACCCTTACGAGCCCGCCACGGGTGGCACGGGTGCGGGTTCGGCCCACACGACCGATGAGTTCCGCCCCGCCGCGTCGTCTCCATGGGGAAACGTCCCCCCGCCGCGCCTGCGGGAGGCCCGAGATGAGATGACAAGGAGCGTGTACGCCGTGGACCAGGAAAAGGTGAGCGCCACCCTGACTGTCGCCGTGCCCGCCGCGAGGGTGTTCGCGGTGCTGGCGGATCCGACGGCCCATTCTGCGATCGATGGCACCGGCTGGGTTCAGGAAGCTGTCGACCGGGCGCCGCTGACCGAGGTGGGGCAGGTCTTCCGGATGGGCATGTACCACGCCAACCATCCAGACGGTGACTACCAGGTGGCCAACAAGGTCCAGGTGCTCGACCCGCCGCGCGCCATCGGCTGGCTGACGGGGGAGGAGAAGGGCGACGGTCACCTGGAGTTCGGCGGCTGGATCTGGCGTTACGACCTTGCGCCGCTCGGTCCGTCGGAGACCGAGGTCACGCTCACCTACGACTGGTCGGCGGTGCCGCAGTTCATCCGGGAGTACATCCAGTTCCCGCCGTTCGGCCCTGAGCATCTCACCAACTCGCTGCACCACCTTGCCGGGCTGGTCTCCGATAGGTGATGTCGTCGACCGAGATGACCGTCAGTACCGGAGACCTCGGATGCAGACGAACGGGCCGGCGCCCTCTTTGATCCGACCGACGCCCGGTGGGCGGTGCTCGAACCGCTGCGGCCGGTCACGCGCGGTCACGCGGTCGACTGCGGGATCGACATACTCAAGCGACACCGCGCGGTGGCCACGAGGTACGACAAGCCGTCCGCTACGGGGCCTCCACCGGCAGATCGCCGCCCTCATTGACCGGTGAGGACGTCACTGTGCAGACACGGCCTGGGCGAGCGGCTTGACCAGCAGCTCGAACTCCAGGTCGGCGCGCTGCGGAATGCCGAACCGCTCATCGCCGTACGGGAACGGGGTGAACTGCCCGGTGCGCCGGTAGCCACGGCGCTCGTACCAGGCGATCAGCTCCGCGCGCTGCCGGATGACGGTCATCCGCATCTCGCGGGCGCCCCAGAGGTCCTGGGCGGTCCGCTCGGCCTCCGCGATGATCACCTTGCCGAAGCCGCCGCCCTGGAGCTCCGGGCGCACCGCGAACATCCCGAAGTACGCATGATCCCCGCGGTGTTCGAGCTGGCAGCAGGCGATCATGCTGCCGTCCCGCTCGGCGATGAGCAGCCGTCCGGTCTCGTTGCGGACCACGGCGGCGACGCCGTCCGGGTCGGTGCGCCGGCCGTCCAGCAGGTCCGCCTCCGTCGTCCAGCCGACCCGGCTCGCGTCCCCCCGGTACGCCGACTCGATGAGCTCGACGAGCCCGGGGATGTCGGCGTCGTGGGCGGTACGGAAGGTCAGCTCGCTGGTGGGCATGGTGCGCGGAGTCCTCTCGGTGCCGGATGAATGGCTGGAAGGAGGCTAACAAGCGGTATGTACGCCCTGTCAGGGCCATGCGTCACGGAAACGGCACGACCTACGGCACGGTCCTGTGTCAGGGGCATCCGACGTGGCCTTTCGGCGGCGGGGAGCCCACGGCGTAGGGTCCTGGCATGGTGCACGTACTGAGCAGCAGGGTGCTGTTGCGGCCGTCCGACCCCGAGCGGTCGCGGGCGTTCTACGGCACGGCGCTGGGTCTGGAGATCTACCGGGAATTCGGTACGGGACCCGAGCGCGGCACGGTCTACTTCCTCGGCGGCGGCTTCCTGGAAGTCTCCGGCCGCGCCACGGCTCCGGCCACCGACACCCTCCAGCTGTGGCTCCAGGTGGCGGACGCGGCAGCGGCGCACGAGGAGCTGCTGGCACACGGGGTGGAGGTGCTGCGGCCGCCCGTGCAGGAGCCGTGGGGGCTCATCGAGATGTGGATCGCCGACCCGGACGGCCATCGGATCGTGCTGACGGAGGTTCCGGCGGACCATCCGCTGCGCTACCGGGCCTGAGGAACCTCCCGCCCCGCGGCCGTCGGCGATCCGGCCGGCGAAGGGGGACGCGCCTCGGGCGTCCCCGGCACCGGCCGGGTCCCGGCGACCGGCCACGCCGCGTCCGCCGGTCCGGCGGTTCCGGCGCACCGCCCGCGCTCCCCCTCCGTGCGTCCGTGCGCTCCCGTGTGCCGGGTCCCGGCCGGGCATTCTGCACCCGATCCGTGCGACAGGCGGTACTCGGGGAGGTGCGCCGTGCACGAACCACCGTTGGTCGGCTGGCTGCTGGTGCTGCTGTGTGCCGCGGCCGCCACGTACTGCCTCGTCCGGGCGCGTACCTGCCCGGCCGCGCACCGGGGGGACGCCCGCGGCGAGGGGCTGATGGCTCTGGGCATGGCGGCGATGGCGCTGCCCGCGTCCGCCGTGACTCCGCCTCAGTGGTCGCCCTGGCTGTTCACCGCGGCCTTCGGAACGGCCGGCGTCTGGGCGCTGGCGCGGCGGCATCTGCATCACGCGGTGGGCACGTTCGCCATGGTGTACATGGCGCTCGCGATGGCCGTGCCGTCGGATCACATGAACCCGACGGGCTCGGCGAGGCCCTCGGGTTCGCTGAGCTCGATGAGTTCGATGGGGCCGACGGGCTCGATGGATGCGATGGAGCACGCCGGGCCCGGCGGGGTGCCGCTGCTGACGGGCCTGTTGCTCGCCTACTACACGGTGTACGTGATCGCCGCCGGGATCCGGCTGGTGCCGGCGAGCGGAGGGGCGGCGGGCCCCGTGACGGAGGGGACGGCGGCGGACGAGCCCGCGGACGCCGGGCCGCCCGGCGTGCTGCGAGCCTGCCGGGTGGCGATGGGTATCGGCATGCTGGCGATGCTGCTGACGCTGTGAGCTGCGGCGATGCACTTCCGCACGGGTCCGCGCCGTCGGCCCGCTGCGGCAGCGGGTCACACCTGCGACGAGGGTGCTATACGTCACATCCGACTCCCGGCCGTACCAACGAGTAGCGGTGCGCTCATAGGCTGACGGCATGATGGTCCCTCTCGCGCTGATGATTCTCGGCGTGCTGGCCGCGGCAATGGCGCCACGGCTGATGGCCCGTTCCGACTGGCCCGACCGTGAACCGGTGCTCGCCCTGTGGGTGTGGCAGTGCGTGGTAGCCGGTGTTCTGCTGTGCTGTGTGCTTGCGATGTCGCTGAGCGCGTCCGCCGCCTGGGAAACCGTCCGCAGCCCGGTGTTCGGCTTCGCCCCCCGGGTCGTCGTCGAGGCGTATGCGCTCAAGGGGTACGGGCCGTGGGCCGGGGTGCTGGCCCTGCTCCTGGCGGGCGGCGGCGCCTGGACGGCCGTCACGCTGACCCGCGAGGTACGGGCGGCGCGCGCCCGCCGTCGGCAGCGTCGGGCCGAACTCCTGCGTCGCGCACCGCTGTTGCCCGGCGAGGAGCCCCTCGGAGAGCGCCTGGTCGTCCTGGAGGGTGACCGCCCGGAGGCCTGGTGGCTGCAGCACACCTCGCCGCAACTGGTCATCACGACCTCGGCGTTGCGGCGCCTGAAGGGGCGTCAGCTCGATGCGCTGATCGCACACGAGCAGGGCCATGCGCGGGCCCGGCACGACCTCCTGCTGTACAGCGCCTCCGCGCTTGCCGTCGGCTTTCCCCAGATCCCGGTCTTCGCCGCGTTCCGCGATCAGGTGCACCGGCTGGTCGAACTGGCCGCCGACGATGTGGCCTCGCGCCGCTTCGGCCGGCTGACGATCGCCCTGGCCCTGGTCGAACTCAACGAGGATCGCGGGGTGTTCGGCCCCTGCCCGGCGCAGCTCGCCGAGGTTCCGCAGCGGGTGGACCGGCTGCTGTCCCCCGCGCCCCGCTTCACCCCCGGCCGCCGGCTCCGGATGACGGCGGTGGCGGCGCTGGTGCCGGCCGTGCCGCTGCTGGTCACCTTCATCCCGGGGCTGAGGGCACTGGCCTAGGGCGTGTCTTCCGGCCGGGCCCCGGCCATGATCCATCGGACAGGCCCCGGGGCGCGGCTCCTCGCCCGGGACGCCATTCGTGGGTAAGGATCGCCCCATGCCATCGACGCCGCTCCCCACCACCCGTACATCCGCCGTGGACGACGACAGCCGCCGGGCATCGGCCCCTCTTCTCCCCTCCCTCTCCTGTGCCTTGCTGTGCACGCTCCTCTTCGGATTGCTGCTCACCCTCGTCGTCGTGCGCTGGGGCCCCTTGGTGTCCCTGGACACCGACCTCGCCGGCACACTGCACCGGACGGCCGTCGCCGCGCCCGGCTGGACCCGGCTCAACCGGGTGCTCACCGACTGGGTATGGGACCCGTGGACGATGCGCGCGGTGCTCGCGGTGACGGTCTTGCTGCTCGTACGGCGTGGTGAACGCCGGCTCGCCCTCTGGGTGGCGGCCACCGCGCTCATCGGTACGGGGCTGCAGCAGGCGGTGAAGGCGCTGGTCGGCAGGGCCCGCCCCGTCTGGCCGGATCCGGTGGCCTCCGCGCACTACGCGGCGTTCCCCTCCGGGCATGCGCTGTCCGTACTGGTCGCTGGGGCCCTGGTCCTGTGGCTGCTGCGGCTGGTCGGGGCGCGTCCCCTGTGGCGCCGGACGGCCGGGACGGTGGTGGTGGTCTCGGTGGTCGGTGTCAGCTTCACCCGGCTCTACCTCGGCGTGCACTGGCTGTCGGATGTCATCGGGGGCTGGCTGCTGGGCGGGGCCCTGGTGGCCGGGTCGGCGGCGGTGTACGGCGCCTGCGCGTCCCGGCTGGATTGGCCCGCTGCCGCGCGGCGGACAGGATGGCGGTCATGACGGTGATCAAGGGTGTGCTGTTCGACTTCTCCGGAACACTGCTGCGCATCGAGTCGGCCGAGTCATGGCTGCGCGCGGCGGTCGCCGCGTCCGGCACGGTCATGGACGACGCCGAACTCGCCCGCTCGGCAGCCGCACTGGAACGGGCCGGCGCACTGCCCGGCGGCTCCTCGCCCGTCGAGATCCCCGCCGATCTGGCCGCTCTCTGGGAGATCCGCGACCGCGACGCCCGCCACCACCGCGCGTTGTACATCGGACTCGGCCGCCAAGTCCCGCTCCCCGACCAGCAGTTGTACGAGGCGCTCTACGACCGCTCCAGGGCGGCGGAGGCCTGGCAGCCCTACCCCGACGCCGCCGAGGTGCTCGCGGAGCTGCACCGGCGCGGCATCCGGATCGGCGTACTGAGCAACATCGGCTGGGATCTGCGGCCGGTGCTGCGCGCCCACGGCCTGGACCGCTATGTCGACAGCTATGTGCTGTCCTACGAGCACGGCCTTCAGAAGCCGGACCCGCGGCTCTTCGCCCTCGGCTGCCGGGAGTTGGGGCTCGACCCGGCGGCCGTCCTGATGGTGGGCGACGACCGCACGGCGGACGGCGGCGCCACGGCGCTGGGTTGCTCCTTCATGCCGGTGGACCATCTGCCGGTGGACCGGCGCCCGGCCGGGCTGCGGCCGGTGCTGGATCTCGTGCGCTGAGGACCCACGGCGGGGTCAGACCGTTTCGCGCAGCTCCAGCCACTGCTGGAGCTCGACGATGTTCCCGTCGGGGTCCTTGAGGTGGGCGACCCGCATCCGGTCCGTCATCGCAGCCGGGCCGTGGACGAGGACGGCGCCCCGCCCGATGATCTCCGCGCAGCAGCCGTCGAGGTCATCGACCCGCAGGACGACCAGGGACCGGTATCCGTCCGGCGCCGTCCCCAGCTCGCCGAGGACCTCGGCCAGCTGTGCGCGTTCCTGCAGCGCGAGGCCCGCCGAGCCGCCGTCGAAGCTGAACTTGGCGTACGGACCGTCCGGGGCCTCGAACTGCGGGTCGAGGCCCAGCACCTGCCGGTAGAAGCGGTAACAGCCGCGGAAGTCCGTGACGAGCAGGCGGACTTGGGCGAACTCCATCGATACCCCCGTGAGCGATCGTCAGTCAGCGTGCAGGCCGACGCTACCCCTTCACGGGGCTCCGCCCTCCAGCAGGCCCGCTGCCCACTGCCGCAGCGTCGTGAAGTCCTCCGGGAGCAGCCCCTTCGCCGGATCGACGCGGTGCGGGAGGGCCCGGCCCCGGTGGTGGCGGGCGATCCATGCGTGGTCCCGGGGGCCGATTTCGTCGTCCACCCAGGCGAACGGCCGGCCGGCCGCGGAGGCGACGAGGTGGCGGGTCTTCCAGTGCACGCCCTCCGGATCGAGGTGGTGCATCCGCGGCCACTCCAGTGCGGGCAGCTCCGGCAGGCCCAGCACGGGGGCGATCCAGGTGTTGGCCTCCGTCTTCCATGTCGTCGCCCAGACGATCCGGAAGCCCAGGCCCAGCAGGAGCGGGCCGTGGGCGGGATTGAGCCATACCCGCAGGGCCGGGCGCGGCGGCTCCCAGCCCGTGGGCCGCATCCGCAGCGTGGTGTAGCCCTCGGGGCGTCGCTGCGGCTTCGCCCGCCAGGGGTTGAGCGGGCCGTCGACGTCGAGGAAGAGGAGAGGCACGGTGGGTTCCACGGCGTCATGATGCCGCGCCCGGCGCCGGAGCAATCGCTTCCGACCGGCGGAAATCGAAGAATGGCGCCACGGCCCGTCGCCGCACCTCCGCCGCGGGCGCGGGGCGGCACGGCCCGTGAAAACGGAACCGCCCCGGCCGGCAGGGCGCCGGCCGGGGCGGAAGGGCCTTCCGCGGTGATCGCCTCAGCTGAGGGTGGCGAGGGCCTGGTTGAGGGCCGTCGACGGGCGCATGACCGCCGAGGCCTTCGACACGGACGGCTGGAAGTAGCCGCCGATGTCGGCCGGCGAGCCCTGCACCGCGATCAGCTCGTCGACGATGGTCTGCTCCTGCTCGGTCAGCGTCTTGGCGAGTGCCGCGAACGCCTCCGCGAGCTGTGCATCGTCGGTCTGCTTCGCCAGCTCCTGCGCCCAGTAGAGCGCCAGGTAGAAGTGGCTGCCGCGGTTGTCGATGCCACCCAGCTTGCGGCTGGGCGACTTGTTCTCGTTGAGGAACGTGCCGGTGGCGCGGTCGAGGGTGTCGGCGAGCACCTGGGCGCGCGCGTTGCCGGTCGTCTGCGCGAGGTGCTCGAAGCTGACCGCGAGCGCGAGGAACTCGCCCAGGCTGTCCCAGCGCAGGTAGTTCTCCTTGACCAGCTGCTGGACGTGCTTGGGCGCGGAGCCGCCGGCACCGGTCTCGAACAGCCCGCCGCCGTTCATCAGCGGGACGACCGAGAGCATCTTCGCGCTGGTGCCCAGCTCGAGGATCGGGAACAGGTCGGTCAGGTAGTCACGCAGCACATTGCCGGTGACCGAGATCGTGTCCTCGCCGCGGCGGATGCGGTCGAGGGAGAACGTGATCGCGTCGACCGGCGACAGGATCTCGATCTGCAGGCCCTCGGTGTCGTGCTCGGGGAGGTAGGCCTTGACCTTCTCGATCAGCTGCGCGTCGTGCGCACGACCCTCGTCCAGCCAGAACACCGCCGGGTCGCCGGTCGCGCGGGCGCGGGTGACGGCGAGCTTGACCCAGTCACGGATCGGCGCGTCCTTGGTCTGGCACATACGGAAGATGTCACCGGCGCCGACGACCTGCTCGAGCACGGCGTTGCCGCTCTCGTCGAGGACCCGCACGGTGCCCGTGACCGGGATCTCGAAGGTCTTGTCGTGGCTGCCGTACTCCTCGGCCTTCTGCGCCATCAGACCGACGTTCGGCACCGAACCCATCGTCGACGGGTCGTAGGCGCCGTTCGCGCGGCAGTCGTCAATGACGGCCTGGTAGATGCCGGCGTAGCTGCTGTCCGGGAGGACCGCGAGGGTGTCGGCCTCCCCACCGTCCGGGCCCCACATGTGACCGGAGGTGCGGATCATGGCCGGCATGGAGGCGTCGACGATGACATCGCTCGGCACGTGCAGGTTGGAGATGCCGCGGTCGGAGTCGACCATGGCGAGCTCCGGGCCCTCGGCGAGCTCGGCGTCGAAGGACGCCTTGATCTCCGCGCCGTCGGCCAGCGACTCAAGGCCCTTGTAGATGCCGCCGAGGCCGTCGTTCGGGGTCAGGCCCGCGGCGGCGAGCGACTCGCCGTACTGGGCGAACGTCTTCGGGAAGAAGGCGCGGACCACGTGACCGAAGATGATCGGGTCGGAGACCTTCATCATCGTGGCCTTCAGGTGCACCGAGAACAGCACGCCCTCGGCCTTGGCGCGGGCGACCTGCGCCGTGAGGAACTCACGCAGCGCGGCCACGCGCATCACGGAGGCGTCGACGACCTCGCCCGCGAGGACCGGTACCGACTCACGCAGGACGGTGGTGGAGCCGTCGTCGCCCGACAGCTCGATGCGCAGCGAACCGTCCCGGTCGATGACCGCGGACTTCTCGGTGGCGCGGAAGTCGTCGACGCCCATGGTGGCGACGTTCGTCTTCGACTCGCCCGTCCAGGCGCCCATGCGGTGCGGGTGCGCCTTGGCGTAGTTCTTCACCGACGCCGGGGCCCGGCGGTCGGAGTTGCCCTCACGCAGGACGGGGTTGACGGCGCTGCCCTTGATCTTGTCGTAACGGGCGCGGGTGTCCCGCTCCTCGTCGGTCTTCGGGTCGTCCGGGTAGTCCGGCAGCGCGTAGCCCTGCACCTGCAGCTCGGCGATCGCGGCCTTGAGCTGCGGGATCGAGGCCGAGATGTTCGGCAGCTTGATGATGTTCGCGCCGGGAGTCCTGGCCAGCTGACCGAGCTCGGCGAGGGCGTCATCGATGCGCTGGCCCTCTTCCAGGCGCTCGGGGAAGCTAGCGATGATGCGCCCGGCCAGGGAGATGTCACGGGTCTCCACGCTGACGCCGGCCGTCGACGCGTATGCCTGGATCACAGGCAAGAACGAATACGTCGCCAGGGCCGGGGCCTCGTCAGTGTGGGTGTAGATGATGGTCGAGTCAGTCACCGGGTGCTCCGCTCCACGTCTGCAACATTGCTCGACATCAAGATATCTCGTGACCGGCCCCCGCTCGACAGGACCCCGCCCCGGACAAAAGCGGAGGAACTAGTTCCGACCGTTTTCGACCGGGAAAAACGGCTACCGGTTCGGGCGGGGGGCAGCTCGGCTTCCTGGCCTGTTCTCGGCCTGGTCCCGGCCTGGGCTCGATCCCTGACTTGTCCCCGGCCTGTTCTCGGCCTGTTCCCCATCCCCCTGGCCCGTTCCTGGTCTGCTCCCGACACCCCGGAGAAGCGGCTGGGCGGGCAGGAGTGCACGTCGACCGGTTTCAGTCGGTCCACGGCGAGATCCCGCTGCCGACGGCGGACGGACCGTATCGACTTCATGACAAGCGGTATCCGGTGGCTTCGTGACCAGTGGCACCGGCCGGCTCCGCGACCAGTGGCGTCCGGCGGCTCATGGCCGGTGGTATCCGCCGGCTCCGCGACCAGTGATATCCGCCGGGCTTCGTGACGAGCGGCGGTTTGCGCCGGCGGCCGTTCGACGGGATTACCGGGCGCCTGTGCCGAGCATGATCGTCCCGGTGGGCGCCCCGGAGGACGGTGGATTCTCGGTGACGTGACGGCCGGCGGGGCCGGGGCCGAGGCCGGACGATCGGAGCCGCGAGGCGCGGCGACCGGCGCGGCCTGACGACCGGCCGGACGACCACCTCGGCGCGGCGGCCGGCGCGACCAGGCAGCTGACGGGGCGACCGCAGAAGGCAGGCGCCCGCGGATGCGCGGTCGGTCAGCCGACCTTCACCCAATCCCTGCAGCCGTTCGTCTCGAACGTCTCCCCCTTGTTGACGGTGACGCGGGCCGGGCCCTGGGGCGTGCCGTTGGCGATGATGCTGTCCATCTCACCGCTGGAGTCCTTGGCGCGCGCCCAGTAGCACAGCGGCACATCGGATGCGGCGGGACCGCGGGTCTTGTAGGTGCCGGCGGCGATGTCCTCCCCCACGAGGTAGCTGCCCTGGCCGACCGTGGCGTCCGGCCCCGCGGGCACCCCCGTCTTCTCCACGGGCTTCGCACCGCCCTTCGGCTTCTCCAGCTTGGCCTTGGCGGCCTTGGCGGTGACGGTGACCGTGATGGCGGGGGCAGGCTTCGCCTCGGCCTTCTTGGTGCCGTCACTGCCGCTTCCGACCGCGGCTCCGAGCCCGAAGACGATGAGCGCACAGACCACACCCACGGCGATCCTGAGTGCGGGGTGCTTCTTCCTCGGCGGCTGCGCGGCCGGGGGCGGCGCGTACGGAGGGGGCTGCTGACCGAACGGCGCGGGCTGCTGCGAGTGCGACATGAAGAGTCCCCCATGCGTCTGTGATGGTGTCGTGAAGACTGCCCAATGCTGTTGAAGGTTGTACGGCCATGTGCATCCCAGTGCCACGCGACCCGCCCCCCGGAGCGGCGCACGCCAAAGGGTCCCGGCCGCCGCCCGCCCGGGACCCTCCTGTCCGATACCTCCAGAGGTTCTTCCGTCAGCCCGCGCCCGATCAACGGGAAGCGCAGTTCGGCCCCTTGTTGCCCTGCTGCCCTTACGCCCTGTCGGTCGCCGGCCGGGCGGTCGCTCAGGCCGGGAGGCTCCTCAGCCAGACGGCAACCCCGTGGTGATGGCTGCAGGTACCTCGTCGGTGCTGGCTGTAGCTGTACGTCCCGTCAGTGCATTGCGCGGAGGCGCCTGCCGGAGCCTGCTCCTGCTCTCCGCCACCACGCGTAGAACTACTGCCGCCCCCGGAGTCCGCCCCTCCGGAAGAGCTGGAACCGCCGGAAGAGCCATCCTCGTCCCCACCGGAACCGCCGGAAGAGCCCCCTTCGTCCCCACCGGAACCACCGGAGGAACCGCCCTCGTCCCCACCGGAACCACCGGACGTCGCGGAACCGCCGGAGGATGCCGAACCACCGGAGGACGCGGAACCGTCACTGGTGGCCGAGCTGTCGGCGTCGGTCGGCTCATCCGTGGGCTCGGACGCTCCGTCGTCGCTTACGAACCCGGTCGCGTCAGGTTCGTCGCAGCTCTCCTCGGTCTTCACGACGGCGAACGTCAGGGTTTCGGTGTCCTGCATGACGGACCCGGCAGCCGGCTCCTGATCGCAGACCTGCCAGTTGCGGTCCCACACCTGCATGCGTTGCTGATCGGACAGATCCCGGCTCTTCAGCAGGTGGATGCCCTTACGTTGCGCTGCGTCCTGCGCTTCCTGGAGATTCTCGCCGGTGTAGTCCGGCACCGTGATGCTGTCACTCCGGCTGTCGGACGCGTCGGAGACGGACGTGGAGGCGGCCGACTTCGTCTCGTCGTCGCCATTCATCAGGTTGACGCACCCACCGACGAGCAGCACGAAGACGGCAACGACCGCACAGCCGAGCCTGGTGTTCTTCTTGTCCTGCGGCGACATCGGCCCTTGGTTTCCAGGCACGTGACCCCCCTGCCTTGCGACTGCATACTCCCCTGCATGCATGGCCCTGCCCACGGTCGCGAGCCGCCGCCCGGCTGACCCCGGAGAGGCAAGTGGTGTAAGCGTGAAGCGAGGTAAGCGTGAGCCGGCCGGCTGCCGGACGAAGAGGCGTCGAACCCGGCCACGCGGCTGACCGAACGACCGGGGCCGAGAGTCCACCGCGCCGCCCCGAACTCCTCCCTGAGACAGCCCAGTTGCGGTTCAAAAACCGCCGGCGCGCCCGGCGCCCGTCAACCACCGACGACAGGGCCCCGCCGCTCGTCGGCCGCGATGAAGCCCTCCCGCCGCTTCGGACTCAGGCCGGTCAGAAGTTGCCGTTGGCGAGGATCTCGCCCTTGGCGTCATAGATGGTGACGAGGCCGTTCTTGGAATCCTTCCAGTCGGCGAAGGCGGAGGCGATCAGCTTGCCTTCGCTCTGGTGGGGGCCCAGCAGACCGCCGGTGAAGTCGGTGTAGATGTCGACCGAGTCGAGGATGTCGTTCTGCTCTTCGGCGCCTTGGACTTTGGTGACGTGCCCGATGGCGGCCTTCTCGTTGGCACTTCCGCTTTTCGCGACGAAGGCCTTGAACCGGTCGGCCGGTGACTTGGGTGCAGCCGCCTTGGGCTTCACTTTCGGCTTGTCCTCAGCCGGTTTGGCGTCGCCCTTCGCCCTCTCCTTCACCGGGGCGGCGGCGGCTTTGCTGGGCTTGTCGGGCTTGTCGGCCTGGCTTGTGGTGTCACTGCCGCTCATTGCGGCAGCGATGACGCCGATGAGGACGAGCGCACCGAAGGCGCCGCCGCATCCGATGCCGACCTTTGCGCCGGCGCCCAACTTCTTCGGCGGCGGTGCGTACATACCGGATGGCGTCGGCGGCTGCTGGCCGGGCTGGGCCGGGAACTGCTGATACGTCATGATCCCCCCAAGGTGTCCAGGGCAGGGAGAGTATCGAGTGGTTGAACATCAAAGTAGATGAAGTGAAGAACCTGTGATGATGTCGTGACCGAAGTGCGTTGGCCGAGCCTCCGGAGCGCATGGCCAGGACTTGGCGGCGCGACCGTATCCGGCTGAGAACCGCCTTCGCTCCGCCCGGCGGCAGAACGCAAGTTGCGCCGCTCCCCCACCGCTTGGGCCGAAGCCGCTGCCGGCCGGCCCGGCCTGCTCGCCGGTGCGTACGAGGGCCCGGGTGCGGACCTCAACTACGGCTGCGAGCTGGGGAGTTCAGTGCCTCATCAGCTCACCGACCGAACGAAACGGCCGCTGTCAGTGGGCGCCCCTACAGTGACCGTATGGCCCCTGAGACACAGCCGCAGAACTCCCCGCAGCAGCTGCTCGAGACGTGGATCGGCGATCTGCCGTATCACTTGCTGCGCCTGGAGAAGGTGCTCCTTCCCGAGGGTTTCCCCTTCGACTACTCCACCGAGTCGCTGGACGCTCTGGAGGCGCGTCTGCTGGAGCACCACGACTCCGATCAAGATCCGGAGAAGCGGGTGGAGTTCGTGGAGAGTGCGATGGCCTATCTCGGCGAGGTCCTGCTCGGCACCGCGGGCGGTGCCTGGAGCTGGAACACTCGGCCGGTCGACGACCGCCCGGGACAGCCGGTCGTCTGGCCGGACCCGGAACTGGAACTCTCGCCCGTCGCGCCGATGCTGCTGATCTCGTACGCCCTCCGAGTCCGCACCGGGACCGCGTTCGCCGAGGAGATCGGGCGGCTGCGCGAGGCCGTGACGTCGCGGCAGGAGGCGGTGCCGGGGTGGGAGCCGGTCAAAGAACACTCGCCGCGCGTGGACCCCACGGCACCGCTGCCGGAGGATCCGGTGCTGACCGCGTGGCTGGCCGAGCGGGAGAAGGCACTCTCCGCCTGGGCCGAGGACGCGTTCGAGGGAGCGTGGAGGTGGAATTTCCACCCCGGCACGCTGGACTGGCTGGAAGCCGTGGTGCGGCGGCGGTTCGCCACGGTGGAGGCCTTCGACGCCTCGCGGGACGAGCCGTTCGTGCAGGGCGCCTGCTGGTACATGGGCGAGGTGATCCGGCGGAACAAGGGAGCGGTGTGGCAGTACCTCCCCTTCGATGCGGACGCCGACCCCGGGGCCCCGGGGTCGCGGGAGAGCGCATGGACCGAGGTGCCGTTCGTGGATCAGCCGGACAAGCGGGTCGGGGGCGCGGCGATACCGCTGGGGTGCCTGCGTGAGCTGCTCCTCGAAGAAGAAGTGGACGGGGAGCCGAACGTGCGGGAGGAGAGGCTGGAGGACGTGCTGTTCTGGTTCAGGCCGTCCTCGTACGCACACGTGGGCGCGCTCCTGCAGCGAATGGGCATGGTGCCCCGGGAGAAGGCCGACAGCGTCCTCGCGGAGTACGCCGAGTTCGCGCACGGTGATCTGCCACCCCACGAAGTGCCCGACGCGCTCGAAGCGTTCGGTGTGGCGATCTCGGCGCACGGGGACGACGTCGACGATCTGGAGGAGAGCTACCGGGGCATCCTGGAGCGGGCCGCGGCACTCACCGACGGCGCGGTCACCATCACCGACGTCCGGCTACGTGAGAACGAGGAGGACGAGGAGGACCACGCGATCCTGGAGTTCGCCCGCAACGGCGTCCTGGTGACCCAAGAGACCGAGCACCAGTCGGACGACTACCTCGACCACCTGGCGATCATGGAATTCATCGGTCACGTCGACCCCGACCCCGGCGGCGACACCCGCCGGTTCCACCTGGTCGATTTCGTGCGCCTCGCGAACAGCAACTACGACAGCTACTTCGTTTTCGCCACGCCCGAAGAGGCGACCGTGCTGAGCAAGGCACTCGGCCTGAAACTGCGGTGAACGAACCGAGCGGATCAGTGATCGCCCCAACGCGAGGTGCGGCCGGCCCCCGGACCCGTCATGACGCACGGGCGCGGCACGGCGGCCTCCATCCCGCGAGGGGCGCTCGATCGCAACCGGATACGGGCGACCGGATACGGGCGACCGGAGCACACCAACAACCTCACTCGTGGTGAAGTTGTGTTCGATCGAATCGTTCGACGATTGCCTTCACGGTGAATTCATAGGTTGGTGAATTCACAGGTTGTTGCCTTTCGGGATTGCCCTGTCGTGGCGCTCCCGGCGACACCGATGTCAATAGCCCCGACCGGTCCAGCCGTCGCTCGCCCCGCACCCGCAGAAGCCGCGCGCGTCCCGCGCCGCCACGGACCGGCCGATGATGCATTCGGGCGGGTCCCCCTACTCTCATGCCCTTTGAGAGGTACTACGGTTTTAGACTTCTAGGCTGGATATCCACCGTTCCCCGCGCACGCACCGGCCCGTTACCGCGGACACGGCACCGGCTGCGTCATCCGCCGGCGCGGCGGCGCCCACCGAAGCCAACTCGCCCTGCGGCAGGACCGGATGGGCGCCCAGGAGGGCGCGGGAAGCCCCGGCACGCCTTCCGGGAGGCCGAATCGCAGGAGTTTTATCACCGAAGGCATGTGCGCCACCGCGCATCAGTGAATAGTCTTCTTTCTCACGTCGGCACTTCATGAACGAAGTTGACAGTCCGCTTGCGCAGCATATGTATCCCCACGTACAGGAGAATCCGGTGATTGCCCCTCCAGGCCGAATCGGACTCTCGCCTGCGCACGAGACAACGCCACAGCACGGACCGGATGCGGGGGTCACGGGCACCGTCCCCGGTCCCCGCCGGAGTCCCGGCAGGCGTCTCACCAGCGGCCCGGGGACCGGTGTCACACCGTCCCGCCCGACGTCATTGCCGTCCCGCCCGTCAAGGACGCCGGGCACCCGAGGCCTGTCGGCCCCCTGGCCGATCACTCAGCACGACGCGCTCCCCCTACGTCGGCATCCGCCGCGGCGGGCGCCCACCCGGAGGCCTGAAAAGTGCCTGTTGACACCCCCCTTGCGCACGGTGAGGAACTGCTCCCCTCGCCCGAGAGAACTTTGACGGGACGGACGTGAGACGCCAACCGGCATTCGACCGGCATCCGGCGCGGGACGACTCCCGGCTGCGCTCGGTGGTGGAGGACGCCGCGATGGGCAGATGGGAAGGCGCACGCGAGCTGCTGGCCGCGACCGGTGCCGACTGGGACCGCCGTATCTTCCGTCTCCAGGTGCTCGCCCGCGCCGGGGCACGGCTCACGTTCGCCGACACCTGGGCACAGGCCGAACCGCGTTCGCCGCATGCCCTGGCCCTCCTCGCCACCGTCCAGGCCCTGCGCTCGATGGCCGCCGGCTCACGGGGACAGGGCAGCGGTCCGGAGATGGAAGAGGCGTGGGAGACCTGCCATGCCGCCGGTGACGCCCTGCCGGACGATCCGACGCCGTACGTCGTCATGCTCGCCCTGCTGCGCTACCACTCCCCCAACCGCGACCGGCAGTGGCGGGAGACGTTTCAGGGGGTGTGGCGGGAGGTCGAGGAACGCGACCCGTGGAACAGGGAGGCGCACCACGAGATCCTCACCTATATGTTCCCCGACTGGCACGGCGTGGCGGGCGAGATGTTCCACTGGGCGCAGGAACGGTGTGCCCATGTCCCCCGCGGGATGCCGTTGCACACCTTGCCGCTGGTCGCGCTCGCGGAGACGCACCGTATGCGGATGAAGAAGGAAGGCCACCGGTACGGCCTGACGGTCCATCCGTGGACGGACAACCCGTCGACCCAGCAGGCGTGGGTGAACTGGTGGACGTACCGGGCCCCTTCCCGGCCGCACGCCGCCTTCCATGACGACGCCAACTACCTGGCCCACGCGATGTCCTTCGCGAATCAGCACCGGGCGGCGGCCGAGGTGTTCGACGCCATCGGCCCGTACGCCACGGATGTGCCGTGGAGCTACTGCGGAGACGCCCAACAGCTCTTCACCCGTCATCGGAAGTGGGCGGTCAAGGGGTCCGGACCGTAGCACCGCCCCGAGACCGAGCGGACCGACGTCGTTCCGCAATCCGCCGCGCCACCCAAAGGAGAGGGCCCAGCCATGCCATTGGACATACCAAGCGTCACGCAGACGGAGGAGGAACGCCTCGCCGAACTCGGCATCGCCCAGACGTTGGACCGCTCGATGTCCGGGCGGCAGAACTTCGCCGTCTCGTTCACGATCATCAGCATCCTGTCCGGCTGCCTGACGATGTACGGGTTCGGCATGAACACCGGCGGGCCGGCCGTGATCATGTGGGGCTGGGTTCTCGTCGGTCTGATGACCCTGTTCGTCGGCCTGGCCATGGCGGAGGTCTGCTCCTCCTACCCGACCTCCGCCGGCCTCTACTTCTGGGCGCACAAGCTCGCCCCGCAGAAGTCCGCCCCGGCCTGGGCCTGGTTCACCGGCTGGTTCAACACGCTCGGACAGGTGGCCGTCACCGCGGGCATCGACTTCGGCGCCGCGTCGTTCCTCAACGCCTACCTGAACCTCCAGTTCAGCTACGCCGCCACCCCCGTCCACACGATCACGCTCTTCGGCGCGATCCTCCTGCTGCACGCCGTCGTGAACACCTTTCGGGTGCGCGTCGTCGGCTTCTTCAACACCATCTCGGTGTGGTGGCATCTGATCGGCGTCGTGGTGATCGTCGGTGCCCTGCTGGTGATCCCCGACAAGCACCAGTCCCCCGGTTTCGTCTTCACCGAGTTCGTCAACAACACCGGCTGGGGCTCCGCGGTCTACGTCGCGCTCATCGGTCTCCTGATGGCGCAGTACACCTTCACCGGCTATGACGCGTCCGCCCATATGACGGAGGAGACGAAGAACGCCTCGGTCGAGGGGCCGAAGGGGATCGTCCGCTCGATCATCGTGTCCTGGGCCGCCGGGTTCGTGCTGCTCTTCGGCCTGACCTTCGCCATCCAGTCGTACACCGGCGCCCTGGAGTCGGGCACCGGGGTCCCGCCGGCGCAGATCTTCATGGATGCGCTCGGCGCGAGCACCGGCAAGCTGATGCTGCTCATCATCATCGGCGCCCAGCTGTTCTGCGGTATGGCTTCGGTGACCGCCAACTCCCGCATGATCTACGCCTTCTCCCGCGACGGGGCGCTGCCCTTCTCCTCCGTCTGGCACAAGCTCCACCCGGGGACCCGCACACCGACCAACGCCGTGTGGCTCGCCGCCGGCGGGGCGTTCGTCCTCGGTCTGCCGTACCTGTTCAACACGACCGCGTACGCCGCCGTCACGTCCATCGCGACGATCGGCCTCTACATCGCGTACGTCGTGCCCACCCTGCTGCGTCTGCGCCAGGGGGAGAGCTTCCGGCGCGGTCCCTGGCACCTGGGGCGCTGGTCCAAGCCCGTGGGCCTGATCGCGGTCAGCTGGGTCGTGATCATCACCGTGCTGTTCATGCTGCCCCAGCTGAGCCCGGTGACCCTCGAGACGTTCAACTACGCACCCATCACCGTGGGTGTGGTGCTGGTCTTCGCCGGCACCTGGTGGCTCGTCTCCGCCCGCAAGTGGTTCCTCAACCCGCAGCACCCGCGGAACAACCCGTCGCCGACGCCGGTGCCGGGGCCGACGGCTTCCACCTCGCGCCAGTGACCTGAGTCAGGGATTCGCCGGCAGCGGGCGGCGACCCTGTCCAGGATCAGGTGGACCCGGAGGTCGCCGGGACTGGATCGGCGACCTCATGAACGACCGCTGAGCACACACCGGCTCGGGGAACGCGACGCATGGCGTTCCCCGAGCCGGGTGCCGCGGGATCGGCTGAGCGAAAATGCCTGGGTGCCCACCTGGCACTGCATGGCGTGCCAGGTGGACCGGTACGGCCACCTCACCCTCGACGGCACCGAGCCGCCGCCGTCAGGTCATCGACGTCGTACGCCTTGTCTGCATGGAGACGTCCAGGCTTGGAATCGGTCGCTCAGCACCGAGGAACGCCTTGTCCGCGGCGCGCCGGCCGACGCGCACGCGAGTCCACGGCAGGGAGTCGGCCTAGTGCACGCGTGAACACCCCAGCGCAGCCCGAAGGACGACGATTCCGGGTTGCAGGTCGGGAGGCGGTAGCGGCGGGTGAGGCTGCTCGTCACTGGCCTCTCGGCGGCCCAAATGCCTCTTGAGGAACCGACCCCGAGAGGACAACGTCTACCCTGACGTGCGATTTTGACTGAGGGGGGCTTGTTTCGCGTGGGTATTGTGCTGCCGGGCTGGGCGGATGAGATTCTCGATATCATCGGCGTTTCTTGGCCAAATGTGGATGAAGACGACTACCGCGACATGGCCGATGCTCTTCGTGCGTTTGCTGACGACATTGACGGCGGTGCCAACGAAGCGCATCAGGCCATCCAGAGTCTTGTCGGCTCTGCGGGCGGCTCGTTGGGGGTGCAGGCGCTCAATGCGCATTGGGGCAAAATCAACGGCAAGCACCTGAAGGGTCTTGCCGAGTGCGGGCGACTGGCCGGGACAGCCATGGACGGTGTCGCGGTGCTCATCGAGGGCGCCAAAATCGCCGCTATCGCTCAACTTGCCATCCTCGCCGCGGAGGTGATCGCTGCCCAGGCCGCGGCGCCCTTCACGTTCGGCTTGTCCGAGCTGGGGGCAGTGGCCGGGACTCAGGTCACCCGTCTTGCCGTGAAAAGGATCATCAAAGAGGTCTGTGAGCAGGTCGTCGAGCACGTGGTCAGTATCGCCTTGAGTCCGATTGAGGAAGCTCTCGGTGCGATGGTCGGCGACCTGGTTGTTCAGCTTGGCTCCAATGCCCTCGGTCTGCAGAAGGGGGTAGACCTCGGCCACGCGGCTCAGGCAGGCAAGGACGCCGGGAAGTCCGCGGCTGATGGCATGCAGTTGCTGAGCGCCGACGGCGATGGAGGCGGCGGCGGAGGCGGTGGGGGCAGCGGCGCCGGAAGCGGTGGCTTCACCTTCGACCCCGATGCCCATGACGGCGCCGTCACTGGCCTGCAGAGCGCCGGCGGCACCTTTCGCAACAAGGCAGGCGGCAAGATCGGACGGGCCAAGAGCCATCACGGACGCACCCGCGGCAAGGACGCTATCGCCAACGCTGCCGCCCCGATGATCGACAAGGTCATCGATGGGTTGGAGACCGGCGTCAAGAGGACGGCCAAGCATCTCGACGACGACATGTCCCGCGGCGTCAAGCAGATGAAGAAGAACCACCACGAGAACGATGCCGGAATCGCGACCGAGCTTCAGGGTATCCACAAAAAATCTTCCGGCGGCCCTGCACCGACGTACTTCGCTGATGACAAGGGGAAGGTCACGCGCCTGACGGACCAAGGGCATCGGGACCTGACCGATGAGGACCGCAACCGGCTTTCCCCCCTCGGGCTTCAGGGCGACAGCGTTCCGAAAAGACAGGCGTCGAAGTACCCACTGCCCGATAAGGCAGACCGAAAGAAGAAGCCCTCACAGCAGGTTGGCTTCGGGAGTACCGATCTGTCGCGTGCCACGCGGGCGGCACGCGACGCCGAAAGCGATTACGGAAGGAAAAACAAGGACAAATTCACGAGTCGGAACTATGCCGCGGCCCGGTATGGCGAGCGGGGCGCTGACGACGAATTCGTTCTTGTCGGACGCAGTAAGTGGCCGGGAGCTCATTCAGAGCGTCAGGTCGGAATTCCTTTCCTCGACGCCGGGACGACGCATGGGATGAGAGAGCTCTACACAGAACGCGAGCCGTGCACTTCAGGGAAGGGCTCGGTGGACTGTAGTGCCTGGATGTCGAAGCATCTTCCTGACGGAGTGCAGGTTTCGCATAGCGTCGAATACGGCGGAACCGAGGATTCCAAGAAACGCGGCAATGACCAGATGGAGCAATACCTCAACGGCCTCAAGCCAAAAAAGAAGTGACGATTGACGCCAAAATGCCGCTCCCGATAGGATGGCGAGCATTAATGACGAACGCGCGACAGGACAATGTATGCCACAGCTCATCAACCGCACGATGATGGAGTCGGTATTCCCTTCGGAAGAGCTCGTGACACTGCAGGAAGCCAACCTGCCGGACGAGTTGGATGAGAAAGCCCGGTCGATTCTGACCGGTGCTGGACTCCCGGACGACCGGAGCTCTTTCTTCTTCGTCGACGGGCGACTCACCGACGAGGAACCGGTCGGCAGTTTCGCCCGCTGCGCGGAACTGCCCTACTTCTCCCAGTACCAGGACATGCCGGAGGGCTGGGAAAACTGGTTGGTGATCGGAGGGATCTACGAGGACGGCGTGGTCTTGGACCCCGTCTCCGGAATGGTGTACTCCCTGCCGGACGGCGAATACCGGGCTCGTCCGCTGAACCAGAGCCTCGACTCGTTCGTCTACTTCCTCTACCTGCTGCAGTCAGAGCGTCCCAACTTCGACTTCTCGGTGTCGGATGAGATCACCGACTCGGAAGGCGTGGCGGTATCCCTCAGGGAGCGGATGATCCGCGTCGACCCGCTTCCTTTCGAAGGCGTGGAACCCGCATGGTCGGAGAATTTCGACTGGGATGCCGAGGACGCCCCTCCCCTGCCCGCATGGGACCATGTGCTCTGGGACGTTCACGAGTCGGTTGGTTAGGCGGATTCACCCATGACATATCCCGAAGACGCCCTTCGGCACTTCAGGCCCGATTCCGACAGTGACGCCGGCAGCGCACGTCCGAGCGTTCAGCGGCTTGCACAGATCTCTGTTCCCCTCCAGGTGGGACCGTACTTCGCCACGGCCCACGACGAGCCCGTGCAGTTGCACGAGTACGCCGACTCCGTCGGGCGCAGGGTGATGGACGAGAGCTGCCTGACGTGGGCACGGCTCGGGTCGGACCTCGGGTTCGAGATCTGCGCCGACCACGACGGGGCCGTGCACGCTGTGCTGCTGGGCCTGGACGAGGCGGTACGTCCGGTCAATTCGACTCCGGAGGCTTTCGCACAGTCACTTGGAGCACTGGACCAGGCTCTGGGCGCGATCCTCACCGCGGACAGCCCGCACACCGCAAAGACCGCGTTCGAGCAGTTGGAGCAGCGGCTGTGGGCGATCGACCCGGGCGCCTTCGCCGAGCGGGAATCCTGGTGGCCTCTCGTCCTCGACGACATCAGGGATACGGCGAGCACCGAGTGGTTCACGGCCTTCGAGGTCGTCAACGCGCAAGGTGAGAAGCAGATCCTCACGGGGTCCGGCGGAATCGGGATCCACCCGGAGGAAAAGCTGTGGCAGCAGCTTCGGCTGGCCGGTGTTCAGCCCGAGCAGGTGCTTCGGATCCACACGGACTTGGAGGCGTGCTTCATGCCCGGCCACTACTGCTCGTTGTGGCTTGGCGAGGTGTTCCCCGAAGCGCAGCTCACGCACAACTTCCCGTACGGAGAGACCGCTGCCTCACGGGCCGAGGGCATCCAGCAGCTGCGTGAGGCGGCTGCTGAACAGCCGTCGCAGTAGTGCCACTGACAGGAGTAGAGGGGTAGAGGGGGAACTGTGGCCACCGTCATTCCAGAACCGGACATCGCCGCCTGGCCGCACGTCGAGGGGGTGTCCGGCAGGCAGCAGCTGTTCGACTGGGCCGTCGATGTGAACGGAGACCGGCCGCGGTTGTGCCTGGCGCGTGGCGAGCAAGGCAGCGGCAAGAGCCGTCTGCTGGCGTGGTTTCTGGCGGGAGCAGCCACGGCCGGCCACCCCCGTACGACGGTCCACGCCACTGTCCCCGCCGAAGGGCTGACCGCGGATACCTTCGCCTGGGATCTCGGCCGCCAGCTGGGCTACGGGCCACTTCCCCTGGACCGCCTGCTGAACCAGGTCGCCACCGACCAGCGGCCGACGCTGCTTCTCGTTCCCGATCTGCACCGGGCTGGACGCGGGGCGGCCGACCTGGCTCAGGCCAATCCGGCGACGCTCGTCACTGCGGTGCTCGGGCCTCTCCTCGCGCTTCCTCACGTCCGGGCCGTGATCGAGGTCGGGGACTCGGGGCTGCTCGCTGATCAGTCTGCCGAGGTCATCGAGGTGCACCCCGACGGCGCTCACGAGCCGGCCGGCGCAGCGACCACCTCTTTTGTAGATCTCATCGCGGCCGTACCGCACACCGCCGCCGGCCGACCTGACTGGGCGCAGGCACCGGACGACATCCGCCGGCACGTGCTCGACCAGGCGCTGCATGAGGCCGGAGGTCGGCCGACTGCCGAGGTCCAGCGTCTGCTGGCCGACCCGGGCTTCCTCGTCTACGGGTCAGCTCGCGCCATCACCGCCGCGATGGACGACGAACGCCTCACGCTGCCCGGCGGCGCGCGCCACATCTGGCGCCGGGCAGCGCCGCAGCTCACCGCGACCGAGCACAGTCACATCGAGCGGGCTGCTCTCCTGCACGCTGCTGCCCTCGGTGACAATGACCGGCTCGCCGCATACCTCCAGCCCCTTGCCGAACAGCATCACTGGAGGGCCACCTGGGCACGGCACAACACACCGGTCGCCGCACATTGCCGGCTCTCAGGAGACGAAGACCAGCTACTGGTCTCCGACCCGCTGGGCCGACTGCGCCTTCACGACCTCAAAACAGGGCAGCGCACGGGGATGCCGTCGTCGTTGCCGGTTCGCCCCGCGGGCATCGTGGGGACCGGTCTTGACGCACTACTGGTTCTCGACGATGACGGAGTCCCCCACGCTGTCACGTCCGAGGAGGAAGGGGCAGCCGCCACGTTGCTCGGGCACATCGCCGCCCACCACACCCAGGCGCTCCTGTCCGCGGACGGCGTGCGGCCCACTACTCTCGGCTCCTGTTCCCGGTCGCCCCTGATATCAGTCGGGGACACCAGCGGAGCCGTTCATCTCTGGTCCCTGACTGCCTACTCGCCCACACCCCGGAGCTACCGCCTTCACACAGTTCCGGTCACAGCGGTCACCTGTCTGCAACTCGACGACGGCCCCACCCTGGTGTTCAGTGCCGCCTTCGACGGGTCCATCCGAATGTGTGAGACGAGCCAGGAACCGATGGAAGCCCCAGTCGACCAACGGCCCGCAATTGCCACAGCTTTGGCCGCAGCCGATACCCCCGCCGGCCCGGTGCTCGCCGCCGCGTGGAACGACGGCGAAGCTCACATCTGGCATCTGAGGAGCGGGACAGTCAGGACCGTGCCGCTGCTCTACCGCTGTCATGCGCTATCCCTCACATCGAGTGGACATCTCACCGTCAGCGGCCCTGACGGCTACCACACCATCCGTCTCAGCCTGGATCAGCTTTGGCCCTGAGCTTGTTCTTCAAGGCGTTGGGGATGGATCGTGGGGCGCCGGCCTGGCCGGCGAGCAGAGGTAGCAGACCCCTCCGGAACCGCTGACGACCTTGCCGTCGGCGTTCTTTCGCTTGGTCCGCAGCCAGATGTTCTCGGAACTGGGATGCGGGGCGACAGCAGATGTCGGGCACGGCGGCAAACGAGCCCAAGCCGGGCCGTGCCGAGCTCGTGCTGACTTCCGCTGCGCCCCGTCCGGTCCGTGGGGGGGGTGCCGTGCTCGACTGGGGCGCTGAGCAGACGGGGCCCGGTTCGGTGTTCTGGCGAGTGGGGCGCCGGACCGGGGCGCCCCATCCCCCCTGTCAGCCCGTGTGGACCCTCAACGCCGTCCGGACGGCGGATTCGAGGGCGCCTTCGATCCAGGCGGGCTTGATGGACGTGTGGTCCCCCGCGAAATGCAGCGGCCCTTCGGACACGGGGACGTCGGGGAACAGTTCCGTGTGCTGGCCGGGGAAGAGCACAGAAGCCTCACCGTAGGCGTAGTGGTCGCGCATCCACGACTGGGTCTTGCACTTGTTGGTGAAGAAGACTTCGCACCGGCGGCCGAAGACGGCCTGCACTCCAGCGAGCGCGCGCAGATACCGCTCCTCGTCGGCGAAGGCGTCCCATTTGAGGGCGTCGTCGGACCAGCTGTAGGAGGCGAGCATGATGCCTCCGTCGCTGCCCTCCAGAGGGTGCGCGTGCTCGAAGTACATGAAGCGGTTGGCGTTGTCGCTCACGGTACCGCCGCCACGGACATGAGCGGCATCCGGTTCGCCGCCCATGACGGGCCGGAAGACGGCGAAGCACTTCTTGAGTTCGTCGGGGATCGTCACCCCCAGGTCCTTCACGGACTTGTGCGCGCCGAGGTACATGCCGTGCTTGACCCCGCCCGCCTTGTACTTTTCGTAGAGCTTGTCCTCGATGGAGTTCAGCGCCTCCTTCCACTGCGCCTCGGTGAACTCCCACCAACGGTGGGAGAACTCCAGCAGCACCTTGGTCGCGGCGTCGTAGTGCAGTTCCGTGATGGCCCGGCGCTTGCCGTAGGCGAGCGGAGGGTCGAAGGTCACGTGGCGCAGTCCGGAGAAGGGGACGGTGATGATCGCCTCATCACCCTCGAAGACCTCCGTGACGCCTCCCTCGCCGGTCTGGCAGTCCTCGGAAACGGTGTGCACCCTGACCTTGCCGCCGTTGCGTTCGATGCGTAAGGCGCGCCTGTCGAGCCGTACCTTCCCCTTCACCGGCGCGTACAGCGCGTCTGCGAGCAGTGCGGTGCCGCCCTTGATCTCCCAGAACTTGGTCTTGGGGTCGATCAGCGCGGCGGACAGGAAGCTGTGCGTGAAGGAGAGGTGCAGTCGGGAGGTCAGGTTCTGGATGGTGCCGATGAGGTCGATGGTCCTGGTGTCGAGCCTGGCGACTTCCGTGAGATACCGGTACATGGACCAGTGGCCGTACTTCTTGAGAGTCTTGACCCATCCGTTGACGAGAGCCGTCCCCTCCTTGCCCCGGATGAGCCGGTGTGCGGGTTCGAGGGCGTGCGCGAGGATGGCAGCGGCGGTCTTCGTGCGGTTGGGGCCCGTGACACCGAAGGTGTCGTTGATCTTTTGGGGGTTCTTCTCGTAGTCGGCACGGCGCATGTGGATGCCATTGACGTGGATCCAGGTGCGGTTGGCCTGCTTCGTCGGGTTGTCGACCTCCACGTCCACCAGGTAAAACTCCTGGAGCGCGAGGTCGAGCTTCTTGATCAGTGCCATGAGGAGCGGGTGGCTGCCGGGCAGCCGCATGGCCCCGGCTTCGGCGTACTGTCTGGGGTCGGCGAAGGGCTGCTCCCCGTTCTCGTGGCCGCCCTTGCGGAACGTCTTGATTCGGCCGCCGACGCGGTTGCCGTTGGCCTCGATCACGACGACATCGTGGCCTGACCGGTTGAGCAGATTGGCGGCGAGCAGACCGGCCGGTCCGGCCCCGACGATCAGGACCCGTTTCGTTGCCTTCGCCCGGCTGGCGGGCAAGCCATTCTCGATGGCCTTCAGGTAGGCCGGGACGAGGGATTTGTCGTGCTCGTCGTAGACGGTGATGGCGCGGGCGACCGTGGTGTACGCCTTGGGATCGACGCCGGGCAGCACCGCGGCCGGCGCTGCCGAGGGTGCGGTGGCAGGGCTCAGCGCGGTCGCGGGCTCGACGGAGGCGGCGGTGAGCCCGGCAGCGAGCGCCGAGGCACCGGTCGCCGTGACCACGGAGCGCCGTGAGGGCAGCGCGCCGTGCGACCGAGGCGAGGGGTGCGAGGCCCGTGAAGCATCCGACGCGAGTTGCTCCTCGCTCGATGCGACGGTGTTCCTCGTGCTCGGATTGCTCACGTCTGGAGTGCTCATGTCTTGTGTACTCATCGGGCATCACACTTGGCATACGAGCGACGCAGAGCCAGTGCATTCACACGGACGAGGACCGTAAACCACTCGAACCGCTACATGACGCGGCTCCCCTGTCAACAACCGTCACCGCGCGATGGCGACGATCTCGACCGCGGCGCTCATTGCCCGCAGGCGTCGGACCGACTGGAGCAGGGACATGTGGGCGAAGGGGGGCGAACAGGGAGTCCACCGTGATGTCCTGGCCCACCTTGAGGAGGATGGCGAAGACCACCCGCACCGTGCCGAAGTCGTCAAGCAGTCGGTGGCTCGACGTGTGGGCGGCCACCTGCGCCAGGAACTGCCCACCCACACAAGCCGTACCAGGCCCCCATGTTCTGATCCGGACGCTCGGGCCTCCGAACTGCCGTATGGCGGCTTCTAGTTGGGCGACCTTCCCTGGTGTCAGTGCGATTACTTCCCGTCCGTCGAGCGTGAGACCGAACGGTTGAAGCCTTGGCTACCAGCGGACCTCTGACGCTCGCGCGTGCCACTGCCCCGTGGAGACCTTCGACACGACACGCTCGATCTTCCTCCGGCAGGAGGAGATCCCTCGCATCCGTCCGCAGGCGCCACTTTGCCCTCTGTAGGCTGCGGCGGCAACGGGGTGCAACACCACTGACGTAGCAACCACAGCGACATCGCAAGCCGTCGCCTCTATCCCCGCCCCAGCGGGCGCACGATCGGCCCGTCCTGCACTGCGCCCATCAGGATATGGGCAAGCAACTCGGCGTCCAGGTCGGGGCGTTCTTGGGCGAGCAGCCCGCTGATGTGGCCATGCTCGCTCTCCGCGCCCGCTGCGCATCAGTCAACGGCACATCCGGACCAACGACCACCTGTTCCCAACGAAGCCGCCTAGGTCCCAGGGTGGGGGGCCGTCCGTCCAGAGAATGACGGCCCGGGCCAGTGGTGGCACTTCAGGACGGTCCGGCTTTGCGCCCCTGTGGGGGAGGACGGAGCTGACCTGTGCATTCGAGGATGGGGACGTCGAATCCTCCGACCCTTTTCCAGGAGTCCCCATGTCCTACACGGCAGCCGATCCGGATTCCCCGACTCACAGCCGCGGCCGGGCTCAGCGTGCGACCGAAGGATGGGCCTTCTTGGTTGAATCGATACGGAACCATCGCACGGTCGGTTCCATCGCGCCCAGCGGCAAGTCACTGGCCAACCTGCTGGCTGACCCGTTGCTGGAACGAGCGCCGCGGATTTCGAACGTCCTGGAAGTAGGAGCGGGTACCGGCTCGGTCACACGAGTCCTGCTCCCCCGGATACCTCGGGGGAGCCGACTGGACATCGTCGAAGCTAACGCCCATTTTGCCGCACACCTGCGTCGCCTGGTTCGCGGCTGCCCGAACCTGCCTGAAAAGCAGGAGCAAGTGCGCGTCCATAACGCATATGTCGAACAACTCACCACTGGCCACCGCTATGACGTGATCGTCTCTGGCCTGCCGTTCGCCAACTTCTCCCCCCGGCAGGTTGAGGAAATCATGGGTCGCTACTTTGATCTGCTCCGCCCCGGAGGCATTCTCACCTACTTTTCCTATTGCGGCAGTCGCTGGGTCCGCACCTTCCTGACGTCACGCCCAGAAGCCCACCGTCAACGCGAAGTCAAAGATCTGTTGACGCAATATCACAACCGTTACGCGATCGGCTGTTGGACCGTGTGGGGAAATCTGCCACCCGCGAAGGTGTGGTACCTGCGCCGGCCAATCGATGCTGTCGATGCCTCCGGCGCGTTGACCGTCCAGCCGGACCTATCGCGATGAACACCCTCCCCGGTCTGTTCAACGAGATTCCCCCTGCCATCGCCTACACGGTGCTGGCCACAGCAATCATTGCAGAAGCCATTTTGGTGGTGGGTGCCCTCGTCCCCACTCTCGCTCTTATGCTCACCGCGGGAGCCTTGGCCCGTACTGGCAGCATGAATCTGCTGTGGGTCATCGCAGTCGCCGCCGGCGCTGTGATGATCGGGGACGCTCTTGGCCATCGAACCGGTCGCCTGCTTGGCAAACGCCTACGCACCGGGAAGCTCGGCCGCCGAATTCCTGCCTCAGCGTGGCAGCGCGTTGAATCCCTCATGAACAAGCGCGCCGGCCAAACCCTCCTGATCTTCCGTTTTGTGCCTGTCATGCGGACCCTTGCCCCGCACCTGGCCGGCATCGTTGGCCTGCCTTACCGTCATATCGCCCCGTACAGTGCCCTGGCCTCGGTCACGTGGGCGAGCTTGGAAGGCGGCGCGGGCTACACAGCAGCCATCTCCATCCAGCACATCTACGCGATCGGAAGCCCGTAGCCGGTCAGAATCGCCTTGTTGGTTCCCGGACGCCGGCCTGGGCGAACTCCGGTGCCAGAGAAGGCGAGCCGCAGTATCCCGCGTGGGCAGCAGATGCGCACGGGCCGCTTGTCGATCTTCCCGTCGCCGGGGGTGGCGCCCGACCGGTCTGCACGAACCACGTGGCGAGCTCGCTGCTTCGCCTGGGCAGTTTCGTTGGATCAGCCGGTCGTTGGTCCGGTGTGCCGCTGAGCGAAAACGCCAACTTTCAGGGGCGAGGAACGCTGCTCGGTCAGGGACCTGTCCGAGCCTGGCCGGCCGTGACCGATGGCGCGCCCTCGTCACCACTCGGCGGACACAGCTTCGCGCTACCCCCTGAGCCAACTTCGGGAGGCTGGGCTGCGAGAGAGTGGCAGGGGCTGCACTCATGCGACTGCGGCATGCATATGGCGTCGTGTGGGCGTCACGGAAGCCGACGCCGGCGATCAGCGTTTGCCGTGAGCTGCGCGAGGCCCGCGCTCAGGGTGAGCTCCTGCAACCGCTCGGCCACCGAGGACGAGGAGGCCGTCCTCATCCTCCGCGACCGCGCAGAAGTGCACACGACCATCTACGGCAGCCGCTGCGACTACGTTGCGGTGAGAGCTGAGGAGCTTGGTTCGACGCCGCTCAGCTCTTCGCACGCCCCGTCAGGTGGTGCGCCACGTTGTCGAGAGACAGGAGCCCCCCGACAGCCACCATGGCGACGAGCAACGGGACCGGCAGGTGCGTGCTAGGCGTGTACTTGATGTAACTGAGGTTGTAGCCGGCTCCGAACAGCCAGGCCAGGCTGCCGCCGATGACGAGCGCGTAGTTGTCCTTCTCTTGCATGATCCGCATGCCTATCCACAAAATCAGAGGCATCACGATCACGAGCCCCAGAGCGAAGGTTGCCAGGAGTAAATCGGCATCCGCCCAGGCACTGCTCGGGTTTGCGCGCTTCTTGGCCCTCGCGGCGGCATATCCGACGCTGAGGATGACGTGGCAGACAAGGATGGCGAACGCAGTGACTGCCGCTCCCTTGAGGGGCCGTGCAGCTCGGGAACTGGTCATAGGACACATACTTTCGAGAGAGGTGGTAGGGGTCCTGAGTATTTGTACTCAGGACCCCTACCACCTCAGAGCGGTCAGAGGAGGAGCGGGAAGGCGGCCATCTTGCCGTTTCGGGCGGGTCGGGACGGCTGTCCGTTCGTCATGCTCCCGTGGTTCCCAACCTTTCTATGACGAGGGCAGCTAGCGCTTGAGGGTGCTCTCGAGGGAGTCTGCGTAGAGGCGTGCGCCTGCGGGCTTCGGATGGAACGACTGCATCGAGGGTGCTGGTGCGTCGTTGTCCGCTTGCGACCGCCCTGTCATCACGATGCCGTGTACGGACTCGGGGTCGCCGCAGATCGCCTTGCCGGCGAATGCTGCGCGTGGATCGGAGAAGACCGACTTCGCACCGTACTTGCTGTTGGCGTCGTCGGCCGCGCCCTTCATCTCGGTGGCGAGGGTGTCGGCAACGGTGTTGATCCACTGCCCCTCGCTTTGTTCGATGGCTGGGATGCATGAGCCGTTGTCCGCGGCCGCGTGAACCTCAGCGCACTCCACCGCCGGCTCCTGGCCGACGTCCTCGCCATCGGCAGCCCCTACCCCCTGGTCATCACCGGCGGCTACGCCGTCCAGGCCCACGGACTGGTCAACCGCCTCAGCCAGGACCTCGACGTCGCCACCGAGAACCCCGCCCCCATGGCCGACATCGTCCGCACCCTCCAGCAGGGCCTGTCCGAACGAGGCTGGCACGTCACGGGCACGCGGATCCATCGATCACACTCCGGATCTACGCCCACATGATGCCCGAGGCTGACGGCCGCGACAGGGCGGCGATGGACGCCTGGTTCGAGGCCGACTCTGAGCCATTCTCCCCAGCTCCCCGAAGTCGCGTAAAAATAGGGCCCCGATCGATAGGCGATCGGGGCCCTTCGCGTGCCGTCAGCGCACGCCCACCGAGGCGAGTGCACGCCTCTGAACTGCGGACATGCGTGCCGGGAAGTAGAGGTAGCAGACCCCTCCGGAACCGCTGACGACCTTGCCGTCGGCGTTCTTTCGCTTCGTCCGCAGCCAGATGTTCTCGAACTGGCGGCGCTTGTAGACGCGCCGGACCGCGGCGTTGTCGGGCGAGGCCGGGTCATTGGCGATGATGTCGCCGGTCTTGGTGAAGCCGACGATGGTCATCAGGTGGCCGGCGGTGCCGTAGCCCGCGCCGTCGAGTTCGGTCTTCAGGAAGGACTGGGACGTGATGACCGGGATGCCTGCGTGGACGAGGCGTTCGGCGTCCGTGAGGGAGGACAGGCGGGTGACGACGCTCTGCAGGTCCTGGTAGGTGGCGGCATAGGCGGCGTTGAAAGGCCAGTTGCCGCAGCCGTCGTACTGGTAGTCGAAGGTGTAGCGGGCGGCGTGGCAGACCTGGGGGTCGGCGTAGTCGGGGTTGACCCAGGACAGCTGCTGCTGGGAGGGCTTGCGGCCCCAGTATTCGACGATCATCTGGGAGGAGGTGGGGCTGCACCAGGCCTCGCCCCCGTTGTCGTACTCCGGGTACTGACCCTTGTGGATCTCCTGCGAGTAGCGCGGGACGACCAGCTCACGGCCGACCGTTCCGGGCACGGATGCCGGCACCTCGAAGCGGTCGGGGATGTCCGAGCCCATGGCGCCCAGCCGCCAGACGGTGGGGGTGAGGGTGCCACCGGGCTTGCGGTAGAGGGTGGCGCGGAGCTCGTAGGAGGTCAGGCGGAGGCCGCTCGCCGGGGTGTCGATGGCGAAGGTGTCGGTCGAGATGCTGCTCTTGCCGTCCTTCTGGTCGTCGACGGAGGTACGCCGGATGTCGGCGTCGCTGTCGCCGGCGGTCCAGCGGCCCATGACGTACCAGGGGGTGCGGCCGCCGTCGCTGTAGGTGCCGCGCAGTTCGACGGCGATCCACGTGCCGGACGGGGTGTGCGCGTTCCAGGAGGCGACCACTTCGGTGGCCGGGGCCTTGAGGTGGTGGACCGGAGACGTCCAGGTGGCGTACTCCCAGGTGGCGGTTCTGCCGGTGTGCGGATCCTGGTAGTCGAAGGTGCCGGCCGGGTGCGCCAGGCGGATGCCGGGCCGGGCGCCGTGCGCGAGGGCGGTGCCCTTGGCGTGGCCCTTGGTCCAGTCGGCTGTGGTGGTCCAGGCGTGATAGTCCACGAGGCTCTTCGATCGGCGCGCGGGAGCGTCCGGGGTGGTGACGGTGGCCGGGGCCGCGGTACCGGCGGGTCTGCGGGTGGCGTCGGCGGCCTGCGCCGAGGGGGTGGCGACACCCGCCGCGGCGGCAAGAGCGGCGGCCAGGACGGTGCGCCGGGGCGCGGAGCTGGTCATGGTGGAGGTCCCCCAGTCGGATGCGTACGAGCGGGTGCGAAAGGTCGGGCCGGGGCCGCGGGTGGGCACGGGCGGATCAGCAGTGGCTCAACTATTCCCGTTCCGGGCCTGCTTCGGAAGGCGCTACGACGCGCGTCGCCGCACGAATATTGGTGTGGACCACTGGCATGAAGAGGGCATGGTCCCCGCGCGTACGCTGGCGCAATGGACCGTGATCTGGCTTCGCTCGCCGCTCGGCTGCGCGCCGTGCCGCCGTCCTGCGGGCCGGTGCGGCTGATCGCGGTGGACGGGCACGCGGGGTCGGGCAAGAGCACGTTCGCCGGGCGGCTGGCCGATGCGCTGGGTGGTGCGCCGGTGGTGCACACCGACGATCTCGCCACCCATGAGGAGCTGTTCGCCTGGAGCGAGCGGTTCGGTGCCCAGGTCCTGGAGCCGCTGTCCCGGGGGGAGACGGCGCGGTACGGCGTCTATGACTGGGTACGCGGCGGGTTCACCGAGGAGCGTGAGCTGGCGCCCGCGCCGCTGGTACTGGTCGAAGGTGTGGGGACGGGCCGGCGGGCGCTGCGCCCGTATCTGGCGAGCCTGCTGTGGATGGAACTGGCGAGCGAGCACTCCTGGGAAAGGGGACGACTCCGGGACGGACCGGGGCTCTCCGCATTCTGGAGTGGCTGGATTCCAGCGGAGCGCGCGCACTTCGCAGCGGATCCTTCGCGTCCGTATGCCGACTTCCTGGTGCACCAGAAGCAGGTGGGGTACGAGGTGCTCATGGGACCTTCCGCGACGCTCTGAGCGGCCCCACATCTCACGCTCTGTAGCGAACCCCGGCCGACGGCCCGAGCGGCGCCGACAGGGTCCCGCCGAGTGCCCCAACTCGGCTTGACCTGGGGGGCGTACAGGACTTACGTTCTTAATGTGCGGTTCTATGGACCGCCCGCAGACGCGAAGCCCCCGGTTGTTCCCCCGTGATCGGGGGCTTCGTTCTGTGCAAAACCCTCTCTTATCGCCGCTCGGCGCCGCCTCTCCCTCACCCTGGGTCACCGCATTCTTCGCGCCGCCGCGCCGCGTCCCGTCGCCCGCTCTTGCCCCGTACCGCCCTCTACGACCTGCACCGATCCCGCAGGTACGATGCCAGTCCGTGCCACCGCAAGCCGGGACCGATGTGCGCGCGGACAAGGTCAACTCCCGCCCGCCGTACGCCGGTTCGGGAGGCCGCGGCCCGGCACTCGCCCGGCGGCACTCGGGGGGACGTTTTGTGGGGGGACGGGATGGATGTCGGCACTCAGGGTTCGCCCGCCCCGGCCGAGCTCGCGTGGCTGCGCGCGGTCGACGCCTACACCGTGGGCGCCTATCCGCAGGCGGAGGAGGAGTTCCGGGCGGCGGTACGCCTCGACCCGTCGATGGCCGACGCCTGGCTCGGCCTGCACGCACTGCGCGCCGACACGTCCATCGCGCTGCTGCGGATGCACCGGCACCGCGACCGCTTCGGTGAGATGCGCGCCCGCCACCGACGCACCCTCAACTCCTGGTACTGGCTGGGCTGGTGGGTGCAGCCGGTGCTGGAGACCGGCCGCGATCTGCTGCTCGCCCACGCCTCCCACTGGCTCGACGGCCGCCATGTCGCCGAGCTGGACCAGGCACTGGCCGGCTGCCCGCCGGTCGACACCGACCCCCAGGTGCGCTTTCTGCACGCCTGCCGCGCCTATCTCGTCAAGGACTGGGACCAGCTCGTACGGCACACCGAACCGCTGCTCGGCGATCCGGTGCTGGGCATCGAGGCGGGGCTGTTCGGCGGGATGGCGCGGGTGCGGCTGGAGATGTTCGGGCAGGCCGAGCCGCTGCTGTCGGCCGCATTGATGCGCTGCCGCAGCGAGCAGCCGCAGCGCAAGGAGCTGCGCTACTGGCTCGCCCGCGCCCATGAGGGCACCGGCCGCAGCGCCGCGGCACTCCCCCTCTACCGCGCGGTGCACCGCGTCGACCCGGCGTTCATGGACACCGCGGCGCGGCTCGCCGCCATCGCGGAGGGGGACGGCCTGGACGAGGGCGTCGATCTCGCGACGGTCTCCGCATCCGGCCTCGGTCAGGAGGCCGGCGGCGATCTGGCCCCGCTCGATCCGCTCGACGGCCGTGACCTGCTGGTGACCGGCGAGGCGGACGGGCCGGAGGGGGAGTTGGGCGGTGTGCCGGCCGGGAGCGATGCCGCGGCCCGGGTCAAGGCGACGGCGCCGATGCCGCGCGGCGCCGAGCGGCTGCCCGCCGTGCCCGCCGATCCGGTGCTGCTGGAGAAAGCCCTGGCGGAACTGGAGCGGATGGTCGGCATGGAGCCGGTCAAACGTCAGGTGCGCGCGCTGTCGGCCCAGCTGCGGATGGCTCGGCTGCGCGCGAGCCAGGGGCTGCCGGTGCAGCCGCCGAAACGACACTTCGTCTTCTCCGGTCCCTCCGGCACCGGCAAGACGACCGTGGCCCGGATACTGGGGCGGGTCTTCTACGCTCTGGGACTCCTGGGCGGCGACCATCTCGTGGAGGCCCAACGGTCCGACCTGGTCGGCGAGTTCCTCGGCCAGACCGCCGTCAAGGCCAATGAGCTGATCGACTCGGCGCTGGGCGGGGTGCTGTTCGTCGACGAGGCGTACAGCCTGTCCAACTCCGGCTACAGCAAGGGCGACGCCTACGGCGACGAAGCGCTGCAGGTGCTGCTCAAGCGCGCCGAGGACAACCGCGACCGGCTCGTGGTCATCCTGGCGGGCTACCCGGAGGGCATGGACCGGCTGCTGGCCGCCAACCCCGGCCTGTCCTCCCGCTTCACCAGCCGCGTCGACTTCCCCAGCTACCGGCCGCTGGAGCTCACCGCGATCGGCGAGGTGCTGGCCGCCGAGAACGGCGACCGCTGGGACGAGGAGTCCCGCGACGAGCTGTGCAGCATCAGCGGCCATGTCGTCGACCAGGGCTGGATCGACGAACTGGGCAACGGCCGCTTTCTGCGCACCCTCTACGAGAAGAGCTGCGCCTACCGCGATCTGCGGCTCTCCACCTGGCACGGCACCCCCACCCGCGACGATCTCGCCACCCTCCGGCTGCCCGACCTGATGCAGGCCTACGGCGAGGTCCTCTCGGGCCGCGGCCCGGACATCCAGGGACCGCCGCCGAAGGGGCTGGATCTCTAGACACCGGGACCGCGCCTCCGGCCCGGCCCATCCGCCGTGGAGGCGGACAGACCGGCTCGGACGCGCTCCGGCCGGCTCAGCGGGCCATGGCACGGTCCTCGGCCGGCAGCGCTGCCTCCTCGCGGGGTTCGCTGACCCGGTCGCCCGCCCTCCGGTGGACGCGGGCGGCGGGGGCCCGGCGGTGGGCCGGGTCGCGGACCTCGCCGACCAGCGTCTCCAGGACGTCCTCCAGCGCGACCAGGCCGAGCACCCGGCCGGTCGCATCGGCGACCGCCGCCAGATGGGAGGCGGCCCGGCGCATCGCCGTGAGGGCGTCGTCCAGGGGCAGCTCGGCGCGGAGCGTCGTCATGGGGTGCCAGATGCGCTGAGGCACCGCGCGGTCGCGTTCCTCCAGGTCGAGAACGTCCTTGACGTGCAGATAGCCCATGTACGCGCCGCCGGGCGCACACACCGGGAAGCGGGAGTAGCCGGTCCGTACGGTCAGCTCCTCCACCTGGCGGGGCGTCACGGTCGGTTCGACGGTGACCAGGCCCGCCCGGTCGAGGAGGACGTCCGTGACGGGCCGGCTGCCCAGTTCCAGCACATCGGAGAGCTGTTCCTGCTCGGCGGGTTCGAGCAGGCCGGCCTGGCCCGAGTCCTCGACGAGATGGGTCAGCTGTTCACTGGTGAAGACCGCCTCGACCTCGTCCTTCGGCTCCACCCCGAAGATCCGCAGCACCCCGCGGGCGCAGGCACCGAGCAGCGCGGTGACCGGGCGGCACAGCCGTGCGAAGGCGACGAGACCCGGGCTGAACCACAGGGCGGTCTTCTCGGGTGCCGCCATGGCCAGGTTCTTGGGGACCATCTCGCCGATGACGAGGTGGAGGAAGACCACCAGCGCCAGGGCGAGGACATAGCCGAGCGGGTGGACGAGCGCCTCGGGGAGTCGGACGGCCTCGAAGACCGGCTCCAGGAGGTGGGCGACGGTCGGCTCGGCGACCGCGCCGAGCGTCAGGGAGCAGACGGTGATGCCGAACTGGGCGGCCGCCATCATCTGCGGGAGGTTCTCCAGGCCGTGCAGCACCTGCCGGGCCCGTGTGGAGCCTTCGGTCGCCAGGGGTTCGATCTGGCTGCGGCGTACGGAGACCAGGGCGAACTCGGCGCCGACGAAGAATCCGTTGGCGAGTACGAGCAGAACCGCGAAGAGCAGCTGGGCCAGTGTCATCGGGCCACCTCCGCGCCCACCACGACGGGCTCACGGGGTGCCTCAGCGGCGGCGGGCACCGTGACGGTGGCGGTCCGTACGATCCTTATCCGCTCGGCGCGGTGGTGCGACACCAGCCGCACCCGCAGCCGCCAGCCGTCGAGTTCCGCGATATCGCCGGGGGCCGGGATCCGGCCGAGTATGTGTGCCACCAGTCCTGCCACCGTCTCGTACGGTCCTTCCGGGGCTTCCAGACCGATCCGCCGCAGGGTGTCCACCCGGCAGCCGCCGTCGGCGTCCCAAGCGGGGCGGCCCTCCTCGGGCGGGGCCTGGCCCAGTTCGGGCAGATCCACCCCGTCGTGCTCGTCGCGGACCTCGCCGACGAGCTCCTCGATGATGTCCTCCAGGGTGACCACACCGGCCGTGCCGCCGTACTCGTCGACGACCACCGCTATCGGCTGTTCGCTGCGCAGCCGCTCCAGCAGCGCCTGCACCGGCAGGGTCTCGGGCACCAGCAGCGGCGGCACCGCGATCCGTCCCGCCGGGATGCGCAGCCGGTCGTGCGCCGGGACGGCCAGCGCGTCCTTGAGGTGCACCATGCCGACGACCTCGTCGAGACGGGTGTGGTAGACGGGGAAGCGGGAGAGTCCGGTGGCACGGGTCAGGTTCACCACGTCCTCAGCGGTCGCGGACGCCTGCAGGGCGCTCACCCGTACCCGCGGCGTCATGACGTTCTCTGCGGTCAGATCGCCCAGCGAGAGGGTGCGGACGAACAGGTCCGCGGTGTCCTGCTCCAGGGCGCCCGCGAGGGCGGAGTGCCGGGCGAGCGAGACCAGTTCGCCGGGCGTGCGGGCGGAGGCCAGCTCATCGGTCGGCTCCACCCCCAGGCTGCGCACCAGACGGTTGGCGACGGTGTTCAGCAGGGTGATCACCGGGCGGAAGAAGCGGGAGAAGGCCCGCTGGGGGCCCGCCACGACACGGGCGACGGGCAGTGGCTTGGAGACCGCCCAGTTCTTCGGCACCAGCTCACCGACGACCATCTGGACCGCGGAGGCCAGCAGCATGCCGATCACGACGGCGGTGCCGGACACCGCTCCCGTGGGCAGGCCGGTGGCGGCCAGCGGTCCGGACAGCAGCTCGGCCAGCGCGGGTTCGGCGAGCATACCGACCACCAAGGAGGTGATCGTGATGCCCAGTTGGGTGCCGGACAGCTGGAAGGAGAGTTCCCGCAGGGCGGAGACGACGGTGTGGGCGCGGCGGTCGCCGTCGGCCGCGGCCCGTTCGGCGTCCGCCTTCTCGACGGTGACGAGTCCGAACTCGGCAGCGACGAAGAAACCGTTGGCCAGGATCAGGACGAGAGCTGCGGCGAGCAGCAACAAGGGGCCGGTCATGCCGCCGCCTCCGTGGTATGCGGGGGTTGGGGAGGGGCGGCGCAGGTACTACAGGACGATCCGTCCATTGCCGGAGGGAGTCACTCCTCGGGTCGGTGTTGGCCCACTGAGGGGCAGGGCGCAGGGTGCGCCCCGGAGAACAGAGTAAACAGCGGGACCGTGATTAGGGCAGGCTCAACCGGCCGTGTGGTCGACAGCACCGTGCTTCTCGGTGAGGTCGCGCAGCGCGCGGGCATCCCGGATGGCCTGGACCTTGGCGATGCCGGGCTGGATGCCCATGGCGGGCAGGCTGGTGCCGTCGGCGAGGTCGAGATGGACCCAGGGGTCGCCCTCCCGGAGGTTGACGCGCAGGACCTGGGCCCAGGCCAGCTCGCGCCGGGTGGTGAGGTTGACCACCGTGATGCCCTCCTGCCGCGCCACCACCTTGGGGCGGCCGAGCAGCAGGAGGACGGCGAGCACCAGCAGTCCGGTGACCACGAAGCTGAGCCGCTCGCCGCCGGTCAGCTTCGGCAGCAGCAGCGCGATCGCGGTGAGGGCGGCGAGCTGGGCGATGCCGACGGTGTACAGGACGATCCGGGTGCGGGTCGGCCGGAACGTCACCGGGAGGCTGGGCAGGGGCGCGGACACGTCGTCGGGTCTTCCGTCGTGGGTGGAACGGTGCGTACGGGTGGTCGGTGGCCGCGGGTCACAGCCGGCAGGCGTGGATCCCGGTGGTCAGGATCGCGCGGGCGCCGAGGTCGTAGAGCTCGTCCATGATGCGCTGGGCGTCGTTGGACGGGACCATCGAGCGGACCGCGACCCAGCCCTCGTGGTGCAGCGGGGAGACGGTCGGCGACTCCAGGCCCGGGGTGAGGCCGACGGCCTTCTCCACGTGCTCGACCCGGATGTCGTAATCCATCATCACGTACCGGCGGGCCACCAGGACGCCCTGCATGCGGCGCAGGAACTGGCGCACCTTCGGGTCGTCGTCCGGGGCGCCGGTGCCGCGGATGACCACGGCCTCGGACTTCAGGATCGGCTCGCCGATGATCTCCAGCCCGGCGTTGCGCAGGGTGGTGCCGGTCTCCACGACATCCGCGATGATCTCGGCGACGCCGAGCTGGATGGCGGTCTCCACGGCGCCGTCGAGGTGGACGACGGAGGCGTCCACGCCGTTGTCGGCGAGGTGCTGCCGGACCAGGCCGGAGAACGAGGTGGCGATGGTCATGCCGCCGAACTCGGTGACGCCCTTGGCGGTACCCGGACGGGTGGCGTAGCGGAACGTCGAGCCGGCGAAGCCGAGCTGGAGGATCTCCTCGGCCGGCGAGCCGGAGTCCAGCAGCAGATCACGGCCGGTGATGCCGATGTCGAGCTTGCCGGAGCCGACGTAGACCGCGATGTCGCGCGGCCGCAGGAAGAAGAACTCGACCTCGTTCTCGGCGTCGACCAGGACCAGTTCCCTGCGGTCCTTGCGCTGGCGGTAGCCGGCCTCATGGAGCATCGCCGACGCAGGCTCGGACAGTGAACCCTTGTTGGGGACAGCGATGCGCAGCATGAGAGCGAGTTCCTTTGCACTGAGGGGTGTTGCGGCGGGTGCGGGGGGGTGGATCAGAGGTGGGCGTAGACGTCGTCGAGGGAGATGCCCTTGGCGACCATCATGACCTGGAGGTGGTAGAGGAGCTGGGAGATCTCCTCGGCGGCGGCCTCGTCGGACTCGTACTCGGCGGCCATCCACACCTCGGCGGCCTCCTCGACGACCTTCTTGCCGATCGTATGGACACCGGCCTGCACCAGCTCGGCGGTACGGGAGGTGGCGGGGTCGCCCGTGGCGGCCTTCTGCTGGAGCTCGGAGAAGAGCTCCTCGAACGTCTTCTTGGACATGATGATGACTACCCTACGCGGTCGACCCGTGCGATCAGCGCCAGGGCTCGGACACGGTCCGCAGGGTCGCTGCGGTGGCGACCGCGGCGGTGACCGCTTCGTGGCCCTTGTCCTCGGTGGATCCTTCGAGGCCGGCACGGTCGAGCGCCTGCTGCTCGGTGTCGCAGGTCAGCACGCCGAAGCCGATGGGTACGCCGGTGTCCACCGACACCTGGGTCAGGCCCTGGGCGACGCCCTGGCAGACGTAGTCGAAGTGCGGGGTGCCGCCCTTGATGACCACGCCGAGGGCGACGACCGCGTCATAGCCGCGGCCGGCCAGCACCTTGGCGACGACCGGCAGCTCGAAGGCGCCGGGTACCCGCAGCAGCGTGGGCTCGTCGATGCCGAGCTCGGTCAGGGCGCGCAGCGCGCCGTCCACGAGGCCGTCCATGACCTGTTCGTGCCATTGCGCCGCGATGACGGCCACCCGCAGGTCGCCACAGTTCTTCACGGTCAGTTCGGGTGCGCCCTTGCCGCTCACGGTTCTCCTCTTACGGGTGATGGTGCTGGTCTTACGGGTGATGGTGAAATCTTGCCGGGTGGCTACTGGTTGTCGCAGGTGGTGGCGCCAACAGGGGGCGCGGCGTCGGCCGCTCCGGTGAGGGGGGCCGCTCCCGGCCGCGCGGATTCGGAAGCCTGGGGAACGGTGCTTGCACCGGGGTCCAGCCAGGGCAGGTCGTGCCCCATCCGGTCCCGCTTGGTCCGCAGATACCGCAGATTGTGCTCACCGGCCTTGACGGGCATCGGCTCCCGGCCGGTGACCTGCAGGCCGTACCGCACCAGGGCGGCGGACTTCTCGGGGTTGTTGGTCATCAGGCGCAGCGAGCGCACCCCGAGGTCCTGGAGCATCTGCGCGCCCGCGGCGTAGTCGCGGGAATCGGCGGGCAGGCCCAGTTCCAGGTTGGCGTCGAGGGTGTCGCGGCCGCGCTCCTGGAGTTCGTAGGCGCGCAGCTTGGACAGCAGCCCGATGCCGCGCCCCTCGTGACCACGGAGGTAGATCACCACGCCGCGGCCGGCCTCGGTGATCCGCTGCAGCGAGGCCTCCAGCTGGGGGCCGCAGTCGCAGCGCAGCGAGTGGAAGATATCCCCCGTCAGGCACTCGGAGTGCACCCTGACCAGGACGTCCTCGCCGTCGCCGAGCTCGCCCGCGACCAGCGCGATGTGCTCGACGCCGTCGACGGTGGAGCGGTAGCCGTACGCGGTGAACTCGCCGTGTGCGGTGGGCAGCCGGGTCTCGGCCTCGCGGCGGACGGTGGGCTCGGACGACTGCCGGTAGGCGATCAGATCCTCGATGGAGATGATCGACAGTCCGTGCTTACGGGCGAACGGCACCAGCTCCGGCAGCCGCAGCATCGTGCCGTCCTCGCCCGCGATCTCCACGATGGCGGCGGCCGGGCGCAGTCCGGCGAGCCGGGCGAGGTCGACACCGGCCTCGGTGTGGCCGTTGCGGACCAGCACCCCGCCGGGCCGGGCGCGCAGCGGGAAGATGTGGCCGGGCCGGACGAAGTCGCCGGCGACGGACTCGCCGGAGGCCAGCAGCCGCAGGGTGGTGGCGCGGTCGGCGGCGGAGATGCCGGTGGAGACGCCGTGTGCGGCGGTGGCGTCGACGGAGACGGTGAAGGCGGTCCGCATCGACTCGGTGTTGTGCTCGACCATCTGCGGGAGTTCCAGCCGGTCCAGCTCCGGGCCCTCCATGGGGGCGCAGATCAGTCCGCGGCACTCGCTCATCATGAAGGCGATGATCTCGGGGGAGGCCTTCTCCGCGGCGATCACGAGGTCACCCTCGTTCTCGCGGTTCTCGTCGTCCACGACGACCACGGGGCGGCCGGCGGCGATATCGGCGATCGCCTGCTCGACGGGGTCGAGGGCGAGCGCCTCGGCGTCCTCAGTGTCGTACCAGCTCTGCAGTGCGGTCATGCCGCTGCTCCTTCCAGGACGGTGCGATCGGCGACGCGGGTGCGCAGCCACCAGTCGCGCATGCCCCACACGACGAGGGCGAGATAGACGACGTAGACGAGGCCGGAGAAGGCGAGCCCGCTGCTGAACGCGAGCGGGACGCCGACGACGTCGACCAGCAGCCAGGCGAACCAGAACTCGACCAGCCCGCGGGCCTGGGCGACCATCGCGGCGAGCGTGCCGACGAAGATGTAGGCGTCCGGCCAGGGATTCCAGGACAGCTGCGGGATCAGGGTGAACAGGGTGCCGACGGCCGCCGTGCCCACGGCGGTGCCGCCCAGCAGCAGGCCGCGCTCGCGCCAGCCGGCGAAGCGTACGGCGATGGAGCCGTCCTGCGCCTGCTGCCGGCCGCGCTGCCACTGCCGCCAGCCCCACAACGCCACGACGATGACGAGGAGTTGCTTGCCGACGCCGCCGCTGAGGTGGGCGGAGGCATAGGCGGCGACGAGGATCACGCCGGAGAGGAACTGCGCGGGCCAGGTCCAGATGGAGCGCCGCCAGCCGAGTGCCAGGGCGACCAGACCGATGGTGTTGCCGATCATGTCCGACCAGATGACGTGCTGCCCGAAGGCCGTGAAGGCCTGGCCGTTCAGCGTATCGAGGACGCTCATCGGTCCATCTCCTTGATTTCCTCGAGGTCCTCGGTCTCGGCGGAACCCCGGCCGAGCAGCCGCTCGACATACTTGGCGAGGACGTCGACCTCGAGGTTGACGGGGTCGCCGGCCTTCTTGATGCCCAGCGTGGTCAGGGCGAGGGTGGTGGGGATGAGGCTGATGGTGAAGTAGTCGTCGGCGGCGTCGACGACGGTGAGGCTGACGCCGTCGACGGTGATGGAGCCCTTCTCGACGACATAGCGGGACTGCGCGGCCGGCAGCGCGATCTTGACGATCTCCCAGTGCTCACCGGGGGTGCGCTCGACGATGGTGCCGGTGCCGTCGACATGGCCCTGGACGAGGTGTCCGCCCAGCCGCCCGCCGAGCGCCATCGGGCGCTCCAGGTTGACGCGTGAGCCGGCGGCCAGCGCGCCGAGGCTGGAGCGGTGAAGCGTTTCGGCCATCACATCGGCGGTGAACTCACCGTCGGCGGTGTCCACGACGGTCAGACAGACGCCGTTGACGGCGATCGAGTCGCCGTGCTTGGCGTCCTCGGTGACGACGGGGCCGCGCAGTCGGAAGCGGGAGGAGTCACCGAGGTCCTCGACAGCGACGACCTCACCCAGTTCTTCGACGATTCCGGTGAACACTTCAGTTCTCCTCGTGGAGGGCGTGGCGGATGGGGGTGGCGGTGATGCGCAGATCGGGTCCGAGCCGTTCGGTGTCGGTCACGTCGAGCCGCAACGCCTGGGCGATGGTGGTGATTCCGGCGTCGCCGACGGCCGCCGGTCCGGCACCGAGCAGCACCGGGGAGAGATAGCCGACGACCTTGTCGACGGCCTGGGCGGCGAGGAAGGCCCCGGCGAGCGTGGGGCCGCCTTCGAGCAGGACGGAGCGCACCTCGCGCTCGTACAGCGCATGGAGCAGTGCGGGGATGGAGAGCCCGCGTCCGTCGGCGGCGCGCGGCAGCCGGACGATCGGGGCGAGGCCTTCGAGGTGGCCGGTGTCGGCGTCCTCGGTGACCGCGATCAGGGTGGGCGCGGACCCGTCCAGCACGCGGGCGCCGGCCTTGACGGCGGTGGCGCCGGAGTCGACGACGACCCGCAGCGGCTGGCTGATCTCGTCGTCGGCGAGTCCGCTGATCCGGGCGCCGAGCTGCGGGTCGTCGGCGCGGGCGGTGCCGGAGCCGACGATGACGGCGTCCGCGGCGGCCCGCAGCCGGTGCACATCGGCGCGCGATTGGGATGAGGAGATCCAGCGGCTGGTGCCGTCGGCGGCGGCGATCCGGCCGTCGAGGGTGGCGGCGTACTTCCACAGCACGAAGGGGCGGCGGCGCAGGACCGAGGTCAGCCAGGCCTCGTTGCCGGCGGCGGCCTCGTCGGCGAGGAGTCCGCCCTCGACGTCGATCCCGGCGTCGGCCAGGGTGACGGCGCCGCCGGTGGCCGTCGGGTCGGGGTCGGAGACCGCATAGACGACACGGGCGATCCCGGCGTCGATCAGCGCCTGGGCGCAGGGGCCGGTGCGGCCGGTGTGGTTGCAGGGTTCGAGGGTGACCAGTGCGGTGCCGCCCCGCGCCCGCTCGCCCGCGGCGCGCAGCGCATGGATCTCGGCGTGCGGCCCGCCGGCCCGCCGGTGCCAGCCCTCGCCCGCCGTGCGGCCCGCGGAGTCCAGGACGACACAGCCGACCACGGGGTTGGGGCTGGTGTGCCCGAGGCCGCGCGTGGCGAGCTCAATGGCTCGGCGCATCGCCGCGGTCTCGACGGGGGCTGCGGTGGCCACCGGGTCCTCCTGCCTCTCAGGGCACGGACTCCGGGGCTGTCTGGACGACAGAAAGCGGAACAACTCCACGGGGAACACCGCGCCGGAAAGGGAGAACCCGTCCGGAAAAAATCCGGACGCGCCGCCGACGGCGGTGTACCGAAGCCGGCCCGCCGCGCACTGCCTCCCATCCGGACTTTCACCGTCGGTGCAGGAATTTCACCTGCTCAACCGGCCGCTGGCTGCGGACGGGTCGCGGACTGTTACCGCCGGTTCGGAATTACACCGACCCCGGAGTGCGCTGCTGCTTTTATGTCAGTACAGCTTCAGTCTGCCACGCCCGGTAGTCGCCCATGCGGGCGAAGCGCTGTGGGCTGCCTCACAGCGTCCGGCGCGCCGCCTGTCACAGACGGCGCGCGTGATTCGTCATAACGGAGAGGTACGCGTCCCTACTCCCCTCAAGGACTGATCCCCGATGGCGACAATTCTGGTGACCGGCGGCACGGGCACGCTCGGGCGGGTCCTGGTCGACCGGCTGCTCGACGACGGCCATGACGTCCGTTCGCTGAGCCGGCGGCCGCACACCGGCACGGCGCGGCCGCGGCCGCGGTCGTACGCGGTCGATCTGCGCGACGGCACGGGCCTGCCCGAGGCGGTGACGGGCGTGGACGCGATCGTGCACTGCGCCTCGACGCCGGCCGGCGGTGACACGGAGGCGGCCGGGCAGCTCGTGGAGGCGGCGAAGGCGGCGGGCGTGGCGCACCTGGTGTACATCTCGATCGTCGGCGTGGACCGGGTCCCGATCGGCTACTACCGCACCAAGCTCGCCGTGGAGCGTCTGATCGAGGACTCCGGTATCGGCTGGACGGTGCTGCGGACGACGCAGTTCCACAATCTCGTGCTCGACGTGATCAAGGCGGGCGCCCGGTCGCCGGTGCTCCCGGTGCCGACAGGCGTACGGGTGCAGCCGGTCGAGGTGCGTGAAGTCGCCGCCCGGCTGGCCGAGTTGGCGGTCGGCGAGCCGGCCGGGCGGGTCACCGACATGGGCGGCCCCGAGGTGCTGGACGCCCGGGATCTCGTACGGGCCACGCTGGAGGCGGGTGGGCGGCGCCGGCTGATGATGCCGCTGTGGCTGCCGGGCACCGGCGCCGCGGCACTGCGCCGCGGCGGCAACCTCACCCCTGAGCACGCCGATGGCCGGCGGACCTATGCGGAGTTTCTCGCGGAGCGCGCGGGGGACGGGGCGCGGCGATGACGGAGCGCCCGGAGCCGCCCGGAGCCGCCCGCGGTGGCCCGGAGCGGTCGGCAGCGGCGGGGCGCATCCGGCCGGTGCCCCGACGGCGGTGCCGGCTCCCCCTGCTCACGGCACCGCAACTCACCGTGTGGAGCAGGCAGTTGACGTCCACACAGGGGCCCGTCCGGCTCAACCCGCTGACGTGAACAGCTCGTTCTGAGCGGCGTCGCGCGCGGCGAGGACGGCGCCGCGCAGCACCGCCCGCCCGCCGACCGCCCCCGCGCGTACCTCGGTGCGCAGCGGGGAGAGCCGGGCCAGATGCCCGGTGACCCGGCCGGCGAGCTCCTCGCCGCCGCCACGGCCGATCTCCCCGCCGAGGACGACACACCCGGGGTCGAGCACGGCGCACACCGCCGCCACGCCGAGGGCGATCCGCGCGGCCAGCGCATCGAGGAAGGCCGCACCGGCGTCGCCGGCGGACACCGCGGCCCGTACAACGGCTTCGGCGGGCGGGGCATCGACGTCGGGCGAGGGCGCGTTCGCCGCCCCGGCCCCGGCGGACAGGCCGTGTTCCGCCGCGAGTGCGCAGATCGCGGCGGAGCCTGCCAGGGAGTGGAAGCCGCCGTCGCAGCCGCTCGCCGAGGGCAGTGCGGCGGTGCCGGGGACGGGCAGAAAGCCGATCTCGCCGGTGCCGCCCGAGGCGCCGCGCCGCAGCGTGCCGTCCAGGACCACCGCGGCACCGGTGCCATGGCCGAGCCAGAGCAGGACGAAGGTCTCGCGGTCGCGGGCCGCGCCGTCGCGCTGCTCGGCGATGGCGGCGAGATTGACCTCGTTCTCCAGCAGGACGGGTACGGCGCGCCGCGCGCGCAGCGCGCCGACCAGCGTGGCATGCCAGGACGGGATCCAGTCGGTACCGCCGAGCCGCCCGGTGGCGGGGTCGACCAGGCCGGGGGCGCCGACGGCGATGGTGTGCGGAGGGTGCCCGCCCGCCGCGGCGAGGGCCTTGTCCACGACGGCGAGGGCGGTGGCGACGGCCGCGTCGGGCGCGTCGTCCGGGCCGATGGGGACGGTGCGCTCGTCGCGTACCTCGCCGAGGAGGTCCGCGACCGCGACGGTGACGCTGTGCGTCCGCAGATCGAGGCCGACGAGATGGGCCCGGTCGGCGACGATCCCGTAGAGCCGGGCATTGGGCCCGCGCCGCTGTGCACCGCTCTCGCCGACCACCGCGATCAGCCCGGCCTCCTGGAGGCGTTCGACGAGGTCCGCCACGGTCGGCCGGGACAGGCCGGTCAGCGACTTGAGCTGGCCAGCCGTCAAGGAGCCCTCGGACTGCAGGAGTTGCAGTGCGAGGCGATCGTTGATGAGCCGTGCGGTGGCCGGGGAGGCGGTGCGGCCGGCCGCTGCCGCGCGCGGTGCATGCATGGCGGGATTCTTTCATCCTGTCGGACCGACGCCCTTATTATCAGGCAGGGTTCCTGATAGTTTACGCCTCATGGTCGGCACCGGTGTCCCCCACGACGTCACCCCACTCCCCCGCGACGAGCTGCGCCGCGCGCGCCGGTCCGTCGCCCTGGTGTTCCTCATTCATGGCTCGGTCACCGGCAACTTCGCAACCCGTATCCCGTGGATCCAGGACCACACCGGCATCTCACCGGGCCAACTCGGCCTGGCCCTCGCCTTCCCCGCGATCGGCGCGTCGCTGGCGATGCCGCTGGCCGGCCGGATCAGCCACCGCTTCGGCGCCCGCACCGCACTGCGCGGTCTGCTCGCCTTGTGGACCCTGTCGCTGGTCCTGCCCGCCCTCTCCCCCGGGCTGTACGCACTGTGCCCGGCGCTGCTGCTGTACGGCGCGGCCTCCGGGATGTCGGACGTCGCGATGAATGCGCTGGGCGTGGAGACCGAGGACCGGCTCGGCAAGCCGATCATGTCGGGGCTGCACGGCATGTGGAGTACGGGCGCCCTGCTCGGCTCGGCGGCCGGCACCGTCGCCGCGCACGCCGAGTGGGACGCCCGGCTCCATCTGGCCGGTGCGGCGCTCGTGCTGACGCTGCTCGGCGCGCTCGCCTGCCAGGGCGTACTGGATCTGCGCAGCGCCCCCGAGGAGCATCCGCCGCCGCGCTTCGCGCTGCCGCCGAAGTCGGCGCTGGTCATCGGGGCGATAGGTTTCTGCGCGGTCTTCGCGGAGGGCGCCGGTCTGGACTGGTCGGCGGTCTACCTCCGCGACGCACTGGGCACCGATGCGGGCCTGGCCGCCGCGTCGACCACCGCCTTCGCCTGCACGATGGCCGCCGCACGGCTGGCCGGGGACAAGGTGGTGGCCCGCTTCGGCGCGGTGCACACGGTGCGGGCCGGCGGGGTACTGGCCGCGGCCGGCGGCCTGTTGATCATCGCGGCCCGGCATCCGGCCCTGGCGATGGCCGGCTTCGGCCTGATGGGCCTCGGGATCGCGGTCGTGGTTCCGCTGGCCTTCGCGGCCGCCGGGCGCAGCGGTCCGGCGCCCAGCCAGGCGATCGCGGGTGTCGCCACGATCACCTACACCTCCGGGCTGATCGCCCCGTCCGCGATCGGCGGGATCGCCCAGGCGACGTCGCTGACGGTGTCGTTCGCGCTGGTGACGACGCTGGCGTGCGGGCTGGTGGTGGGTGCGCGGGTGCTGCGGGTGCCGTGCCGTACGGCGTCCGGCAGCACCCCCGCGGTGACCGGCGATCTGGAACGGTCCTGAGCCCGGCCGCGCCGGATCGCCGACGGCTCAGGCCGCGTCCGCCTCGGCACCCGCGTCCGACGCCGCCGGCCGGAGCAGCTGCGCGGCGATGCTCCGGGCGCGGTCGGACCACGGAGTGGGGCGCAGTGTCTGCGCATCGACGCGGACCAGCACCCGGTGGCCGTGGGCGTAGGTCTCGGTGCCATCCGCCGAGCAGAGCCGGAAGCCGTAGGTGAGGCCGGTGCGGCCGAGACGTTCGACCCACACGTGCGCCGTGTAGCGGCCGGGCCGGGTGACCGAACGCTCGTAGGAGACATGCATCTCCTTGATGACGTTGCACATGTCGCCCGCGGCGGCCCAGTCGCCGTCGAAGCCGAAGCCATGACCGTGCCAGTACTCCGCCCAGGCGCGCTCGACCAGCAGCGGGTAGCGGGAGTTGTGGAGCATGCCGAGCGCGTCGAGGTCATCGAAGTGGACGGTGACGGGGACCAGTTCGCCGTACGGGACGGTGGTGGTCGGCAGGGATTCGACGCTCACGGGTGGTGCTCCTGGGGTCTGGGTGCGCCGGTCGGCGCTGTTGATGCGGATAGTGCTAGTGGTGCGGGTGGTGCTCATGTGATGAGCCGGAGCCATCGTAAGCGGCTGCTTAGAATGCTTGGTCCGCCGGGATGCTGGGCGTGGTGGTCACGGGCCGGACCATGCAGCAGTGGCCATGGACCAGTGACGCAGGACATAGCGACCACGAACCGGGATGCACCGGGATGGAGCGGATTTACCCCGCACTAACATTGCCCGGTCATCACCGTGTGAAGAAGTGGAGCAGTCATGGGCCTCGGCGTGCGCTGGACCGTGCATGGCGACGGGCGCAACCCGGCCCCTGGGGCAGTGGTCAGACCGGATGAGCGGCTGTCGTGGCCGCGCACCGTGGGCCTGGGCGCGCAGCATGTCGTCGCGATGTTCGGCGCGAGTTTCGTCGCTCCGGTGCTGATGGGCCTGGACCCCAACCTCGCGATCATGATGTCCGGCGTGGCGACGGTCATCTTCCTGCTGGCCACCCGCGGCCGGATCCCCTCGTACCTGGGCTGCTCGCTCTCGTTCGTCGGAGTGGCCGCCGTGATCCGGGCGCAGGGCGGCACCAGCGCGACCGTCACCGGAGCGGTCCTGGTCGTCGGTGTCGCGCTGTTCCTCGTCGGCGTCGCGGTCCAGCGGTTCGGTGCGCGGATCATCCACGCGGCGATGCCGCCGGTGGTCACCGGCGCGGTGGTGATGCTGATCGGCTTCAACCTGGCGCCGGTGACGGCGCGTACGTACTGGCCGCAGGATCAGTGGGCGGCGCTGCTGACCATGCTGTTCACCGGGTTCGCCGTGGTCTGTCTGCGCGGCTTCTGGTCCCGCATCGCGATCTTCCTCGGGCTGGTCTTCGGCTATGCCGTCTCCTGGGTCTTCGACCGTAGCTTCGGGATGATCCACTCGGTGAACGGCGCGGGGAAGGTCACCGATCACTGGCGGCTGGACTTCTCCGCGGTCGGCAAGGCCGACTGGATCGGTCTGCCGCACTTCCACGGGCCCAGTTTCCAGTGGTCGGCGATCCTGGTCGCGCTGCCCGTCGTGATCGCACTGGTCGCGGAGAACGCCGGACACGTCAAGGCGGTCGGCGAGATGACCGGCGACCCGCTGGACGACAAGCTCGGCACCGCGATCTCCGCCGACGGCGCGGCCTCGGTGCTCTCCACCGCGCTCGGCGGTCCGCCCAACACCACCTACTCCGAGAACATCGGCGTGATGGCGGCCACCCGCGTCTACTCGACCGCCGCATACTGGGCGGCGGCCGGTTTCGCCCTGCTCTTCGGCCTGTGCCCGAAGTTCGGCGCCGTGGTTGCCGCGATCCCCGGCGGGGTGCTGGGCGGTATCACCGTCATCCTGTACGGCATGATCGGCCTGCTCGGCGCCCAGATCTGGGTGCACAACAAGGTGGATCTGCGTAATCCGCTGAATCTCGTGCCGGTCGCCGCGGGCGTCATCATCGGCGTCGGCGGGGTGAGCCTGAAGGTCAGCGACCACTTCGAGCTGAGCGGTATCGCCCTGGGCACGATCGTGGTGCTCACCGGTTACCACGCACTGCGCGCCCTTGCCCCCGCACATCTCAAGCCGCAGCCGCCGCTGCTGGACGAGGGCACCTCGTCGTACGACAAGGACTGACCGGGCGGCGTCGGGCAGGGGCCCGGGGCGGAGCGGGGAACGCGCCACAACCAGGCGCGCCGTTCGTTCCCCCGTTCCGGTCAAGGACCGCGAGCAAACCTCTCCGTCCGTAACCGAGATGTCACGCTGAGTGGATGACGACGACTCAGCGCTATGACGTCCGTGGCCGCCCGGACCCGTCCGTGGGCACCGGTGCCCGGCCCCCGGCCGGCCCGGGATCCACGGCCGCCCCACAGGTGACGGAGGTACTGACCCGGATGCGGGCGCTGGCCGCGGCGCTGCCCGCCGAGGACGGGGTGGCCGTCTTCAACGGGGTCTATCTGGCCGTCACCGAAGCCGTGGCGCGGCGGATCGGGGACGGCGCGTTCCAGGACCCGGCGGCCGCCGGCGAGCTGGATGTCCGTTTCGCGCGGCGGTACTTCGACGCGGTGGATGCCACGGCCGCCGGACTGCGGCCGCCGGCCTGCTGGCGGCCGCTCTTCCAGCTCCGCCGCCACCCGGGAGTGCATCCGCTGCAGTTCGCTCTGGCCGGGATCAACGCACACATCGGCCACGATCTGGCGCTGGCCGTGCTGGACACGTGCCGGGCGCTGGAGTGCGAACCGGCCGCGCTGGAGACCGACTTCGACCGGGTCGGCGGGGTGCTGACGAGCCTGGAGGAGCGGATCCGCGAGCGGCTGATGCCCGGCCCCGATGTGCTGGACGTCGCCGATCCGCTGACGCATCTGATCGGCTCGTGGAGCCTGGACAAGGCGAGGGACGGCGCCTGGGTGGCGGCCAGGGCGTTGTGGAGCGTACGCCGGCTGCCGGAGGTGGCCGAGGAGTTCGCCGAGCGGCTGGATGCCGGGGTGGGCCTGGTCGGGCGGATGCTGCTGACTCCGCTGCCCGGCTGATCCTGCCCACCGCCCGGCCGCCGCGTCGCGGCGAGTCCCCTGAACCTCCGTACGCCGACGCTACGTTGGCCCAGGGGGCTGATACGAAGGAGTGCAGCTATGGCCATTCGGCTCGGTCTGGGCCTTCCGCAGATGCGGCAGTACGCCATCGGACGTGACGTTCCCGGCGTGGCACGGGCCGCGGAGGAGACCGGTTACGAGAGCCTCTGGGTCTTCGAGCGGATCCTGTTCCCCGAGCCCGCCTCCCAGGGGCTGTACGGCATCCCGGGTCTCCCCTGGCCCGACGCCTACCGCTCGGTGGCCGACCCGCTGGTGACGCTGGCCCTGGCCGCGGCCGCCACGGAGCGGGCGCGGCTCGGCACCAGCGTGCTGGTCGCCCCGCTGCACATCCCCTTCCAACTGGCCCGCGCCCTCGCCTCGCTGGACGCCGCGAGCGGCGGCCGGGTGGTCGCGGGCTTCGGCACGGGCTGGTCGCTGGACGAGTACGCGGCCGCGGCCGTCGCCCCGTTCGAGAAGCGCGGCAAGGTCCTCGACGAGCTGATCGACGTCTGCCACGCGGTGTGGGGCCCGGACCCGGTGGCGTACGAAGGGGAGCTGACGACCATCGCCCCGTCCATCGTCGGCCCCAAGCCGAAGCGGCCGATCCCGATCCTGCTGCCCGCCAACAGCCCGCGCGCGCTGCGCCGTCTGGTCGACCGGGCGGACGGCTGGATGCCGCTCGGCATGGGCGCCGAGGCCCTCGCCACGCAGCGGCTGCAGGAGCTGGCCGCCGAGCGGGGCCGCAAGGAGCCGGTGCACAGTGTGCTGCGGGTGAACACACGAAGACCTCCGAGTGCGGTCTGTTCCTGGACAGCTCCACCACATCGGAGGTCTTCGCCGTTGAGCAAGACCCACGCATCCACCACGTTGCGGGTCAGGACACGAAAGACACGCCCTAGTCCTCGGGGAGTTCGACCGGCGCGATCTCGTCGTAGACGTCGCCCGGTCCCGGGTTCGTGGCATCCGTCGTCCCGCCGAAGTGGTGCATCACGCCCCACACCGCGTTGAGTGCGGTCTGCACGGCGCCCTCGGCCCAGCCCGCGGTCCAGGAGATGTCGTCGCCCGCGAGGAAGAGGCCCCGCTTGTCCTCGGGGAGCCGGTCCTGCATGAAGTGCGTGAACAGGCGCCGCTGGTAACGGTAGTGGCCGGGCAGGTTCGCCTTGAAGGCGCCCATGAAGTAGGGCTCGTTCTCCCAGGACACGGTGACCGGGTTGCCGATGATGTGCTTGCGGATGTCGACCTTCGGATAGATCTCCGACAGCGACTTCAGCATGACCTCCATCCGCTCGTTCGCGTCCAGCGGCAGCCACTTGAGGCTGTCGTCGCACCAGGTGTAGGAGAGGCAGATGACGGCGGGCTCGTCCGGTCCGTTGTCGAGCAGATAGGTACCGCGGGTCATCCGGTCCGTCAGCGTCATCGACATGACGTCCCGGCCCGTGTCCTCGTCCTTGTCGAGCCAGAACGGCCGGTCGACGGGCACGAAGAGCTTGCTGGACTCCATGTAGTGGGTGCGCTCCATCGCCGTCCAGTGGTCGATGGGGAACAGCGAATCGTCACACGCGATCTTGCTCAGCAGCATCCAGGACTGCGCGGTGAAGACGGCGGCCTCGTAGGTGCGGATGTCGCCGTCGGCGTCGGTCACCGTGATGCGGTTGCCGGCGGTGCGGTGGAGACGGGTCACCGCGGGCCGGGGCGTGCCCTCGTGCAGCGACGACAGCGAGGTGCCCGGCGCCCAGTGCACGATCTTGGCCGGCTCCCGCTCCCACAGCCGCAGCGGCAGCTGCTGGCTGCCGCCGACGATGCCGCGGTGGTGGTCGTCGGCCTCGGTGTAGACGACCCGCAGGATCTCCAGGATGGAGTTGGGGAAGTCGGTGTCCCAGCCGCCGGTGCCGAAGCCGACCTGGCCGAAGATCTCGCGGTGGCGGAAGGACTTGAAGGCCGTCGAGTCGCAGAGGTAGCCGTAGAAGGTCTGGTTGTCGAGCTTCTCGACGAGCCGGGACCAGATCTCGCGGATGCGCGGGACATCGCGCTCGCGGATCGCCTGGTTCATGTCGGAGAAGTCCGCGCCCTCTTCCAGGCAGGCGTTCCAGGCGTCCATGACCTGGTGGTAGACCTCGGGGAGATCATCGACCGTCCGGGCGTAGTGCGACTCGCCCTTGAGGTCGACGACGGTCGACGGAGTGTCCGGTGCCAGCGGGTTGGGGAACGGCTCGGTCTGCAGACCCACCAGGTCGATGTAGTGCTGGAACGCCGTCGAGGACGGCGGGAAGCGCATCGCGCCCATTTCGGCGGTCAGGCCCGCGGCGTCGGACGAGGTGCCCTCGAAGCCGACGGTGCGCAGCCGGCCGCCTATTCGGTCCGCCTCGTAGACGACGGGCTTGAGGCCCATCTTCATCAGCTCATAGGCGGAGATGATGCCGGACAGGCCGCCGCCGATGACAGCGACCTCCTTACCGTGCTCGATCGCGGGGATCTGGCCGAGGCCCGCCGGGTGGGCGAGGAAGTCGTCGTAGGCGTACGGGAAGTCCGGGCCGAACATGGTGATCGGCGGCTGGGCATCCGCGTGGTGGGCGGCGGTGGGCACCGTGGACGTCATCGGGGGCGGACTCCTTGCAGACAGGGCACAGCAGGCAGGGCAGCGCGGGCCGGGGTGCGCCGGCCTGCGGCGGATCAGTGGGGGTCGGGCGGGGTCGGTTCAGGTCAGCGGGCCGTACAGCTCCAGCCGGCGATCGTGCAGATAGGGGTTGTCGGCCCGGGATTCCTTCAGGAAGGCGGGGTCGACCTCGGCCCGCACCAGCTGCTCGGTGCGGCCGGCGCGGGTTCGGACGACACCGTCCGGGCCGGCCAGGCAGCTGAGGCCGACGAACTCGAACTCGCCCTCCGCGCCGGCCCGGTTGACGTACGCGACGTACATCTGGTTCTCGAAGGCGCGGACCGGGATGACGGACTCGGCGACGAACTGGAAGGGGTGCATCTGCGCGGTGGGCACCAGCAGCAGATCGGTGCCGGCCAGCGCATGGGCCCGGACGTTCTCCGGGAACTCCACGTCGTAGCAGATCAGCAGGCCGATCCGGAGGCCGGCCAGCTCGGCCTGGACGACGGCCTGCTCCCCCGGGGTGAAGAATTCGTGCTCGAAGCAGCCGAAGAGATGCGTCTTGCGGTAGTTCGCGAGGCGCTCGCCCTCCGGGCCGATGAGCTGCGCCGAGTTGTACACCGCGGCGCTGTCGGGCTCGTCCTGCGCGGCGCGCTCCGGGTAGCCGTAGAGCAGCGCGATGCCGTGCTCGGCGGCGATCTTCCCGATGGCCTGTGCGCTGTCACCGTCGGCGGTCTCGGCGAGGCGGTGGACCTCGTCGCCGATGGCGTAGCCGGTGAGGAACAGCTCGGGGCAGGCGAGCAGCCCGGCGCCGGTCGCCGCGGCCGAGCGGGCCGCGTCGTCGAGGACCCGCAGATTGTGCGCGACATCGCCGGGCCGGCCCGAACTCTGGAGCAGGGCGGTGTGCAGCGACGTCATGGAACCCCTCGGCGAGGACGGTGCGGGCGGACGCATTGACGGTACGGTCCGCCGACGATGCCGGACAAGCCGCCACCGTTGCGCGCCGAGGGACGATTCGTTGCGCGTTCAAGGGATGATGCGGTGATTCGTTGCGCCCCACGTCGGGAGGACCCCGTGCCGGTGCGGATCCCGGCTCCCGGTGCACGTCGAGCAGCGGGCCGCGCACGCGCCGGCCGGCGCCGCGCGTACGGCGATGCAGCCGCCCTGCCTCCCGTCAGGCCTCGGACGCCATGTTGGCGGTCATCCGGTCGAGGACGGTCACGGTGCGGAGGTAGTCGTCCTCGGTGAGTCCGCGCATCAGACGGGCGCGGCTGACGTCGACCAGGGAGGCGGCCTCGGCATGGATCCGCCGGCCGGCCGCGGTGAGCGCGAGGGTGTCACCGTCGGTGACGAGCCGGCCTCGGGCGGCCAGGGTGCGGGTGACCTCGTCGAGGGTGCGCGATCCCGGATCTCGGAAGGGTTCGAGGAGCCGGGCCAGCACCGGCCGGGCGAGCGGGCCCTGGAGCGCCAGGCTGTGGAGCACCTGCCAGTCGCGCCGGGTCAGCCCGTGTGCGGACAGGACGTGGGCGAAGTCCTCATTGATCAGGGTGTCGAGTGCCTTGAGGTAGTAGCCGATGGGCTTGAGCGGTGTGGTGGTCATGAGGGCCGCCTCTCCGGCAGATATATGCAGAATGACAAGTACCTGTCCCTGAGTATGCTTCTCCCGGAACGGCGGGGCAACGGGTTATCCGGAGCGGCAAGCGCGAGGAGAGTGCGGATGCACGACGCGGAGCGGGACGGGGCGGCCGGCGATGCCGCTGCGGAGGTTGCGGCGATCGAGCGCGCCATGGTGGCCCTGCGCCGCAGCGCCGCCCGCCGGACGCTGGCACGGCGGGCGGAGCGGCAGGCCGGGGTGCCGGTGCCGGGGGGTGCCGCGTTCGATGTGCTGGATGTCGTCGAGGCCGCCGAGGAGCGCGGGGAGGCGGCCGGGGTGCGCGAGGTGGCGGACGCGCTCCAGGTGGACCAGCCGCGGGCGAGCAAGCTGGTGGCGGCTGCCGTGCAGGCCGGTCACCTCCGCCGGGAGGCCGACCAGACGGACGGCCGGCGCACCCTGCTGGCCGTCACCCCGGACGGCCGGGAGCTGCTGGAGTCCGTGCACACCTTCCGGCGCTCCGTGGTGGCGCGGGTGACCCGGGACTGGCCGGGCGCCGAACGGGCCGCGTTCGCCCGGCTGTTCACCCGCTTCATGGTCGATTTCGGCGCGGCGGGCGGGCCGCCCGTGGACCGCTGACGGCCGTCAACACCACAGCCGCCGCGCGGCGTTCAGCCCTCGTCGGGCGGCAGGCCCCGCAGGAGCTCCCGCACCGTCTTCCGTACCGTCGAGCGCAGCCAGAGGTGCCCGGCGTCGGCCTCGTGGCGCGGGTGCCACGCCATCTCCATGGTCACCTGCGGCAGCGCGAACGGAATCGGCAGGGTGCGCAGCCCCAGCCCGCGGACCGTCGAGGCTCCGGCCCGTGCGTTGGCCAGGCCGACCGCATCGCTGTCCCTGACCATCATCAGCGAGGCGGCGAAGGTCGGGACGGTGGCGATCACCGTCCGCCGCAGCCCGCGTTCGGCGAGCGCCGCGTCGAGGGGGCCGGTCAGCCGGCCGCGCCGGGAGAAGTTGAGATGCGGTGCGCCGGCGAAGCGGCGCGCGGTGAGTTTCCCGGTCGTCAGCGGGTGCCCCTCGCGCACCACCGCAACCATGTCGTCGACGAACAGCTCCTCCCTGCGGATCTCCGGCTCGCGGCTGTCGATGACGCCGAGCTCCAGGTCCGCCGCGCCGTCCCGCAGCAGCGGCACATCGAGATGGCTCTCACCCAGGAAGCGGAGCACGACCTGCGGGGCTTCCTCGGCGACGCGGGCGACCAGCCGCGGTCCGAGGGCGGTGACGAAGAGGTCATTGGCGTAGAGGGTGAACACCCGGGCCAGTTCGGCCGGGTCGGCCGGCGCGGACGGGGCCAGCACACCGTGCGCCGCCTCCACCAGCCGGCGCACCTCGGCCCTGATCTCCAGGGCGCGCGGGGTGGGCACCATATGGCGGCCGGCCCGCACCAGGACGGGGTCGCCGATGGTGCGGCGGATGCGGCCGAGCGCGCGGCTCATGGCCGGTCCGGAGAGCCCGAGCCGGTCGGCAGCCTCGGTCACGCTCTCCTCTTCCAGCAGGGCGTCCAGCGCCGTCAGCAGGTTGAGGTCGATGCTTGCGTTTCGCGCAATCATGGAGTGCATACCTTGCATTTGAGGTCAACTCACCAGGACTCTAGCGTCCCTGCCATGACCTCGACCGTTTCTCCTCCGGACTCCCCTCCCACGCCCGTTGACGCCCCGGCCCGGCGGCGCTCGGTGACGGCCGCGATGTGTGCCTGTGTGCTGGTGGCGCAGTCGCTGGTGGCCGCGATGAATCTCGCGATACCCAAGATCGCCGCGAGCGGGCTGCACCCCTCGCCCGCCCAGTTGCTGTGGATCGTCGACACCTATGTGCTGGTCTTCGCGGGGCTGCTGATCCCGGCCGGTGCGCTCGGCGACCGGGTGGGCCGCAAGGGCGTACTGCTCACCGGGCTCGGGGTGTTCGCCGCGGGCGCGCTGCTGAGCGCGCTGGCGACCGCGCTGCCGGTGCTGCTGGCGGGCCGCGCCCTCTCCGGCGCCGGCGCCGCGCTCCTGGTGCCGGCCACCATGTCCGTACTGCTGCACTCCGCCCCGGCCGACCGCAAGGCCGGGGCGGTGGCCGCCTGGAGCACGGCGGTCGGCATCGGCGGGATGGCGGGCAACGCGGGCGGCGCGCTGATCCTGCAATACCTGCCCTGGCAGGGGCTGTTCTGGGGGTATGTACCCGTGGCCCTGGCCCTGCTGATCTGGGTCGCCACGGCCGCGCCCCGGGTTCCCCGGCAGACCGCGGCGCTCGATCTGCCGGGCTCGGCGCTGCTGGTCCTCGGCGCCGCGGCGCTGCTCTTCGGCATCATCGAAGGACCGGGCCTGGGCTGGGTCTCCGTCCCGGTGACCGGCGCCTTCGCCCTGGCGGTGGTGGTGTTCGCGGTGTTCGTACGGCACGGGCTGCGGGCCGCGCACCCGGTGCTGGACCCCCGGCTGTTCCGGCTGCCGCGGCTGCGCGCCGGCAGCATCGGTATCGCCGTCACCTTCTTCGGGATGTTCGCGCTCTTCTACGTCAATGCGCAGTTCCTGCAGTACGTGAAGGGGTACTCACCGCTGCAGACGGGCTGCGCCATCGTGCCGCTGGCCTTCGGGATGATGGCGGTGACGAAGTACGGCATGCGCGGGGCGCAACGGGCCGGCGAGGCCAGGACGGTCGGCGCCGGACTGGCGCTGATCGCGGCCGGCCTGCTGCTGCTCTCCATCACGGACGCCCACACTCCGTACGTCCGCTACCTGGTGTTTCTCCTGGTGATGTCGGTCGGTGCGGGGCTGGCGATGCCGACGCTGTCGCATGCGATCGTGGCGTCCGTACCGGCCCGGCGCTCCGGAATGGGCTCCGGACTCCAGGGCGCGGCGCGGGAGTTGGGCGCGGCGCTGGGGATCGCCGTGGTGGGCACCGTACTGTCCGTGCGCTTCGCCTCGGGTACCGGACACGGCGCCGCGGTGGCCACCGCGTTCACCGATGCCATGGCGCTGGGCTACCGGATCGCGGCGGGCGTGGTGCTGGTGGTGGGCCTCGTCGTGGTGCGCGGTCTGCACACCGGCACACGGGCCGAGCGGGATCAGGGGCTTGACCTGAAGCACGCTTGAGGTAGCAGCGTTGTCGCCATGGACACCGACACGATGCAGCGCCAACTGCGAGAACTGACCGACCGCGCGGAGCTCACCGACCTGCTGGACCGCTATCTCCGCTCACTGGACGAGGGGAGGTTCGACGAGGCCTGGGCCCGCGCCTTCCACACCGAGGACGTCACCGCCGAGCTGCCCATCGGCAACTTCCACGGCCGCGACGCACTGTCGGCACAGGTCGGCGCCGCGATGGCCCTGTTCGACCGCACCGTGCATCTGGGCACCAACGCCGTCATCGAGATCGACGGCGACCGGGCCACCGCCCGCGGCGCGCAGCTGAGCACGCATGTTCTCGCGGACGGCTCCGAGGGGGTCTTCATCTCCGCGGGCCACGCCGACCACGAGCTGGTCCGGACCGCGGACGGCTGGCGGATCGCCCACTCGTCGCTGCGCATCGTCTGGACACAGGGAACGCCGCCGCGGGTGCCGACGGACGCCGGGGCGGGTGCCTGAGACACCCGCCCCGGACGTGGACCGGGAAGAAGCAGGCCTCAGCCCGGCGCCCCCGAGCTGTACCGCCGCAGCAGCGGCGAGAGCACCAGGACGGACTTCGTCCGCTCCACGAACGGTTCGCCCGCGATCCGCTCCAGCACCCGCTCGAAGTGCCGCATGTCGGAGGCGAAGACCTGGACGACGGCGTCCGCCTCACCGGTGACGGTGGAGGCGGACGCCACTTCCGGGTAGCGCGACAGGCCGCGGTGGATCGCCTCGGGCGAGGTGTTGCGGCGGCAGTAGATCTCGACGAACCCCTCGGTCTCCCAGCCGAGCGCGGCCGGATCGACCCGCACGGTGAAGCCGGTGATCGCGCCGTCGGCCCGCAGCCGGTCCACCCGGCGCTTGACGGCCGGCGCGGACAGCCCGACCTCCTGGCCGATATCGGCATAGCTGCGGCGGGCGTCCTCGGCGAGGGCGTGGACGATGCGTTCGTCGAGATCGTTCAGTCGCACTGCGGGTGGATCACTTCTCTACGGTGGCCAATCGGGAACGGCGCATGCCGTAACCGAAGTAGACCACAAGGCCCACGGCCATCCAGACACCGAAGACCACCCAGGTCACGGCGCCGAGGCTGCCCATCATGTAGAGGCACAGCAGAAAGCCGATCGCCGGGAAGAGCGGCGAGAGCGGGGTACGGAAGCTGCGCGGCATATCGGGCCGGGTGCGGCGCAGCACGATCACCGCGATATTGACCAGCGCGAAGGCGAACAGCGTGCCGATGCTGGTGGCGTCGGCCAGCTGGCCCAGCGGCACCGCGGCGGCGAGCACCCCGCAGAACAGCGAAACGATCACGGTGTTGGCGCGCGGCGCACCGCTCTTCGGGTGCACCTTGGCGAACACCTTCGGCACCAGCCCGTCCCGGGACATCGCGAAGAGGATGCGGGTCTGGCCGTAGAGCACGGTGAGCACGACGCTGGCGATGGCGATGACCGCACCGAAGGCGAGCAGTACGGCCCAGAAGCTCTGGCCGGTGACATCCTTCATGATCCCGGCCAGCGCGGCCTCCGAGCCCTTGAACTTCTGCCAGGGCATCGCGCCCACGGCGATGGCCGCGACCAGGCAGTACAGCGCGGTGACGATCACCAGCGAGAGCATGATCGCGCGCGGCATGTCGCGCTGCGGGTTCTTGGCTTCCTCACCCGCGGTGGAGGCGGCGTCGAAGCCGATGTACGAGAAGAACAGGGTGGCGCCGGCGGCGCTGACACCCGCCATGCCCATCGGCATGAAGTTCGCGTAGTTGCCGGACCGCACACCCTGCACGGCAACGCCGCAGAACAGCAGCAGCGCAACGATCTTGACGACGACCATGATCGTGTTGGCCCGGGCGCTCTCCTTGGCCCCGCCCAGCAGGAACACCATCGCCAGCAGCACGACCAGCAGGGCCGGCAGGTTGAAGATGCCGCCGTCACCGGGCGGCTGGGACAGCGCGTCCGGGATGGTGAATCCCAGCGTGCCGTTGAGCAGTTCGTTCAGATACTGGCCCCAGCCCACGGCGACGGCCGCGACCGAGACGCCGTACTCCAGGATCAGGCACCAGCCGCAGACCCAGGCGACCAGCTCACCGAGGGTGGCGTAGGCGTAGGAGTACGACGAGCCGGAGACCGGGATGGTGCCGGCCAGCTCCGCATAGGACAGCGCGGAGAACAGGGCGGTGATACCGGCGAAGACGAACGAGATGATGACCGCGGGTCCGGCGTCCGGGACGGCCTCGCCGAGGACCACGAAGATGCCGGTGCCGAGGGTGGCACCGATGCTGATCATGGTCAGCTGCCACATGCCCATCGAGCGACGGAGCGATCCCCCCTCGCCCTTACCGCCCTCGGCAACCAGCCGCTCGACGGGCTTGCGCCGCATCAAACGGGTGCCGAGGCCTCCGGAGGAGGGGGGCCGGGGGTCGCTGGCCCCTGAGGGTGGGGCTGCGCCGTGCTCCAACACTGGGGTGGCTCCTTTATCGCTGCCGATCGGATGACGATACGGATGACGGCGACCGGCAGCGGTCGGTACGAGGGCATGCCGAAGCACCCCGCAGCAGGAGACCGCCGAGCAGACGGACTCCGTCACTCCACGTATAGCGCTTGACCTTACGGCCCGCCGCTGACCTGCCGTAATGCAGGTTCCTTGCGCAACTGCGAATGATCGTTGCGCACCCGCGCGGCGGGCGGTGGTTCATTGCGCGCTTCGGTCGATCGTACGGGTTCCGGCACGGCGGCCGAGTACCGGGCCGGGGGCCGCGATCATGCGACCGGCCCCGCACCGAGTCGGTGCGGGGCCGGTGAGCGGCGGTGCCGGGGCGGTGGTACGTCCCCGTGGGAGGTCAGTTCCAGCTGTCGTGCAGCGGCTTGCCCTCGGCGTAGCCGGCGGCGCTCTGCACACCGACCACGGCCTTGTCGGCGAACTCCGCCAGGGAGGCGGCACCCGCGTAGGTGCAGGAGCTGCGGACCCCCGCGATGATCGTGTCGATCAGGTCCTCGACGCCGGGGCGCGCCTGGTCGACGAACATCCGCGAGGTGGAGATGCCCTCCTCGAAGAGGCCCTTGCGGGCCCGGTCGTAGGCCGACTCATCGCTCGTACGGTTGCGCACCGCACGCGCGGAGGCCATGCCGAAGCTCTCCTTGTACGGCCGGCCGTCGGCGGTGTGCTGGAGGTCGCCGGGCGATTCGAGGGTGCCGGCGAACCAGGAGCCGATCATGACGTTGGAGGCACCCGCGGCCAGCGCCATCGCGACATCGCGGGGGTGGCGCACCCCGCCGTCCGCCCAGACGTGCTTGCCGAACTTCTTCGCCTCGGCGGCGCACTCCAGGACCGCGGAGAACTGCGGCCGGCCGACGCCGGTCATCATGCGAGTGGTGCACATCGCGCCCGGTCCGACGCCGACCTTGATGATGTCCGCACCGGCCTCGATCAGATCGCGGACGCCCTCGGCGGCGACGATATTGCCCGCCACGATCGGGACCTGCGGGTCCAGCCCACGCACGGCCCTGACCGCGGCGATCATCGACTCCTGGTGGCCGTGCGCGGTGTCCACGACGAGGGTGTCCACGCCGGCGTCCAGCAGCGCCTTGGCCCGGCCGGCCACATCGCCGTTGATGCCGACGGCCGCCGCGATCCGCAGCTTGCCGTTGGCGTCGGTGGCGGGGGTGTACAGGGTGGCGCGGAGCGCACCCTTGCGGGTGAGGATGCCGACCAGCATGCCGTCCGCGTCGACCGCGGGCGCGAGCTTGCGATTGGCGGCGTCGAGGCGGTTGAAGGCCTCCCGCGGGTCGATGTCCGCGTCCAGGACGAGCAGGTCCCTGGACATGACCTCGGCCACCTGGGTGAAGCGGTCCACGCCGGCCAGGTCGTGCTCGGTGACGACGCCGACCGGGCGGCCGCCCTCGACGACGATGCCCGCGCCGTGCGCCCGCTTGGGCAGCAGCGCCAGGGCGTCGGCGACGGTCGCGACCGGGGACAGCACGATCGGGGTGTCCAGGGCCAGATGGCGGCGCTTGACCCAGGTCACGACGTCGGTGACGACATCGAGCGGAATGTCCTGCGGAATGACGACCAGGCCACCACGGCGGGCAACGGTCTCGGCCATCCGGCGGCCGGCGATCGCCGTCATGTTGGCGACCACGAGGGGGATGGTGGTACCGGTCCCGTCATGGGAGGACAGATCCACTCCCTGGCGGGATCCCACGGCGGAGCGGCCGGGCACCATGAACACATCGTCGTAGGTCAGGTCGTAGGGCACCGAAGAACTCTCTTCGAGCGCGCCGTTCTTCGGATTGAGGAATCGCATACAGCCAGGATACGGGCCCTGACCAGGGCTCATATGATGATCCGAGCCATCCCTCGGCCGTGTGTGCGATCCCCCAAAGAGCGCCGCGCGGGCTGAGATGTCCACGCCAGGACGGGGGTGATCGGTACCCCGGCGGGCCGCCCGGCATCGTCGCCGGTCAGGCCCGGTACGGCGCCGCTACACGCCCTGCCGGTCCCGCCCCCTGGCCATGATCACGGCCAGGCCGGTGTCCGTGTCGCGCCAGTAGCCCACCGCATCCGCCAGGACGCCCTCGACGATGCTCCACTCCTCCGGCGCCGCGGCCGCATAGCCCTGCCAGCCCGTCACGACGAGCAGCCGGCCACGGTCGGCGGGGCACCAGGACAGATCGGTGAGGCAGTCGGCGAGCGCGTCCCAGTTGCGGCCGAACCATTCCGGCAGCCGCAGTGCGCGGGCGCACCGGTCCATGAAGTCGGCCTTGTCCACGACCCCCTCCAGATCCAGCGACGTGCCGGTCCAGCCGGCGTCCCGCGCGGCAGCCAGCGCCTCCGCCACGGAGCGCTCCGCGGGCCAGGGCAGCACCCCGGGGGGCGTACTGCCGTCGAGCACCGCCGCGAGCGGCCGGGGCACAGAACCCGTCATCGAAGCACCGCCTTGAAGGTCCGGTAGTGGTCGTCGGTGTAGTACGTCTCATGGGTCTGTCCGGTGACGAGCCGGCGGGCTCCGCGGTCCGGGGAGCCGGGGGTGGGAACCGTGTACTCGTGGTAGTAACCGCGGGGCTGACGGGGCAGCAGCCGCTCACGGTTGCCGAAGACGGTCCCGTCCTGCGGGTAGCGGAAGGGCCCGCCGGCGTCGATGAGCCGGAGGGTGTCCCGCGCCTGGGAGGGCAGCGCGCCGACCGGGACGACGGGCATGCCCTGCGCCCATTGCGGAACGCCGGAGGGGCTCGGGGCATCCGCGACGGCCGTGGCGGTGGACCGCGGCGGTCCGGGCGAACTCCCCTTGGTGCCACCGCCCGTGGCACACCCGGCGAGCACGAGGAGCAGCCCGGCGAGCAGCGCGCCGAGGACCGCGGCGGCTCGGCGCGGAGCGGAGCGGATCACCATGCGCCGATGCTGTCACAGGGCCGCGCAGGCTGCTCGTCGATGACGCCCCCGGTGTGCACGGCGCGGGACGGCGGGATGGGCACGCACGGCCGTCCGCGCCATGTTCCGCTCCGGCGGAGGTCACGCCCCGTCAGGATCCGCCCGGTCGAGTGCGGGGCGCGGGCCCGGGCCGGTCTCCAGGAGCAGATGGTCGGCGGCGGCGGTGTCCGTGACCAGGCTCGTCACCAGCCCGGAGCGCAGCACCGCGCCGATCGCTTCGGCCTTGCGCCGGCCGCCGGCGATGGCGACGACCTCCGGGATACGGCGGAGCCGGTCCGCCTCGACGGTGATGCACCGCTCGCCGAGGTCCCGGCCGATGCGCCGCCCCTCGGCGTCGAAGAGGTGCGCCGACATCTCGGCGGCCGCACCCAGCGAGGCGTAGTGCTCCCGCTCCTGCTCCGACAGCATGTCGTAGACGGTCGAGACGCCCGGCTCCCAGGAACCGATGGAGACACAGGCCACGGTGACCTTGTCGAAGTACTCGAAGGCGCGGGCGATCCCGGTCTGGCGGCGCAGCGCCTCGGCGGTCGCCGAGTCGGGCAGCAGCATCGGCGCATAGATCGGATGCGCCTCGCCCCCGGAGACATCGGCCGCGCGGCGCACCGCCTCGACCGAGCCGCGGTCGGCGGTGCCCGCGTCGTAGACACCGGTCAACTGCACGACGGTGCACGGCGGGAGGCGGTGCAGCGCGGCCGCCATATGGATGGTCGACCGGCCCCAGGCCAGCCCCAGCACATCGCCCTCGGCGACCAGCTCGCCGAGGAGATCGGCCGCGACCTCGCCGAGGTTCTCCGGGTCGGCGGCATCCTCGGGCGGCGTCTGGCCGCCGAAGGCGGGGGGAGCGTCCGCGGGCGACTCGACGACCACCGCGTGCCGCAGGCCGTAGCGGGCCCGCAGGGCGTCGGAGCGCTCGGCGTCCAGCTCGGAGGGCACCCGGATCTCGATCCGCACAAGATCGCGCTCCAGGGCGGTCTCCAGCACCCGGGCGACCTTGAACCGGCTGACGCCGAACTCCTCCGCGATCTGGATCTTCGACTTGTTCTCAAGATAGAAGCGGCGGGCCATGGCCGCGGCCTGCACCAGCTCGGCAGGGCCCATTCCGGACTGTGGGCGGCTGGCTACCACGAAATTCTCCCCTTTTGCGCATCTGATCGAGTCTTTGCTCATCCTTTCAGAAACCCGGCGGCAACGGGGACCATCACTCCCCCGACCCTCGTGAACGCTCGGTTGCGCCCCACACAACTGGCGGCGCGGCCCAGCCCACACGCGGATTCCCGTGGCGTGAAACAGCCGGGCCCCGCTCACCGCACTCAGTGCGCGCAGCCCCAGCCCGCCGCGGTGGTCGCCGACTCGGCCTTCTCGCGCAGGTCCCGGACCGCCTTGGCCGGGTCGTCCGCGCCGTACACCGCGGAGCCCGCCACGAACACATCGGCTCCCGCCTCCGCGCACCGCTCGATGGTGGCCGCCGAGACCCCGCCGTCCACCTGGAGCCACAGCTCCAGACCGTGCCGGGAGATCAGCTCACGCGTGCGGCGGATCTTGGGGAGCATGATGTCCAGGAACGGCTGGCCGCCGAAGCCGGGCTCCACGGTCATGATCAGCAGCATGTCGAGCTCGGGGAGCAGATCCTCGTACGGCTCGATCGGCGTGGCCGGCTTCAGCGCCATCGACGCCCGCGCACCCTTGGCCCGGATCTCCCGCGCCAGCCGAATCGGCGCGGCCGCCGCCTCCACGTGGAAGGTCACGGACCCTGCCCCGGCCTCGATGTACTGCGGCGCCCAGCGGTCCGGGTCCTCGATCATCAGATGCAGATCGAGCGGGGTGTCCGTCGCCTTGCTCAGCGACTCGACAACCGGCACACCGAGGGTGAGATTCGGGACGAAGTGGTTGTCCATGACGTCGACGTGCAGCCAGTCGGCGCCCTCGACGGCCCGCGCCTCCTCGGCGAGGCGGGCGAAGTCTGCGGACAGGATGCTGGGGTTGATCAAGGCCATGCCCCCAGTATGGCGTGCGGGCCGGGAACGGCCGGAGGCGGGACGGAACGGGGCCGGACGGGGAGCCGGAGCGGGCCGAGCGGGGCGCCGAAGAGGGCGGAGCGGGGCACCGAAGAGGGTCCGGTCGCCGACCGTCGCGGCTCCGCTTCCCGAGGCGAGCGTGAGGCGAACGTGTACGGCCAGAGGCAGCGGATGCCCCCTCCGCTCACCTTGTTCGTGCCCGCGTAGATGCCCGGAAACAGGCAGACCTCGTGGGCATCGCGGTCTGCTCGATGCTGTTCCCCTTCGCGCTGGGCCGGGCATCCGGGCATCCGGTGGACCCCGGCAAATCCCAGGCGAGTCCGCTGAGTTCGGAGCCGTTCACGGGGCTCGCGCTCTCGGTGACGGCGTGCCCCGTACTCGCGTGGATCATCGAGAGCCGCGGCATCTCCCGGACACCGCTCGGCCGGACAGCCCTGGCGGCCGGAGCACAGCACGCCGATGCCTCTCCCCCTCCCCCGGCGCCCCGAGCTGACGCCGGGCCGGCCGACGGGGCCGCACCAGCCGACTTCGGCCCGGTAGGGCGGCGACCGACGGAACCCATCAGCCCTGCGACGACGCTTCCGGCTCCGCCTGCCGCCCCCGTACCGCCCTCAGCCGGTCCGTCGCAGCAGCGCCAGATACATCGCGTCCGTGCCGTGCAGATGCGGCCACAGCTGGACGTCCGGGCCGTCACCGAGTGCCGGTACGCCGGGCATCAGCGGCCGGGCGTCGATCCACTCCACCTGCACCGGCTCGCCGCCCCGCCCCTTGAGGACGTCGTCCACCACGGCCCGGGTCTCGGCGGGATGCGGCGAGCAGGTCGCATAGCCGACGACACCGCCGACCCGCACGGCCGCGAGCGCCTGTCGGAGCAGCTCGCGCTGCAGCGGGGCGAACCCGTCCAGATCCTCGGGGCGACGCCGCCAGCGCGCCTCCGGCCGCCGACGCAGCGCCCCCAGACCGGTGCACGGCACATCCACCAGCACCCGGTCGAAGACGCCGGGCCGCCAGGCCGGGCGGGTGCCGTCGGCGGCGATGACCGCGTACGGACCGGGGTTGCCGTCGAGCGCCCGCGCCACCAGACGTGCGCGGTGCGGCTGCTTCTCCGAGGCCAGCAGGGCGGCACCGCGCTGCGCCGCGAGCGCCGCCAGCAGCGCCGCCTTGCCGCCGGGGCCCGCGCAGCCGTCGAGCCAGGCGCGGTCGGGGCCCTCGACGGGCGCGTTCGCCAGCGCGAGGGCGACGAGCTGGCTGCCCTCGTCCTGCACCCCGGCGCGCCCTTCGCGGACCGGGTCCAGGGCGCCCGGCTCACCGCCCTCCGCCAGCCGCACCGCATACGGGGACCAGCGCCCGGGGAGCGCGCTCTCCTCGCCCACCGCCGCCATGAGCTCCTCGGCGGTGGACCGGCCGGGGCGGGCCACCAGCGTCACCTCGGGGCGTTCGTTGTCCGCCTCCAGCAGGTCCTCGATACCGGCCCGGCCGCCGCCGAGCGCGTCCCACAGCGCCGAGACGACCCAGCGGGGGTGCGCATGCACGATGCCGAGGTGGTCCTCGGGGTCCTCGTCGTACTCCGGGGCGACCCGCTCCAGCCAGCCGTCCAGGTCATGGGCCGCGATCTTGCGCAGCACCGCATTGACGAACTTCGCCCGCCCGTCGCCCAGCACCACCCGCGCCAGCTCGACGCTGGCGCTCACCGCGGCATGCGTCGGAATGCGGGTGCCGAGCAACTGGTGCGCCCCGAGGGTCAGCACGTCCAGGACCGGCGGGTCCACCTCCCGCAGCGGCCGGTCCACGCACTGCGCGACGATCGCGTCATACGTCCCCTGCCACCGCAGTGACCCGTAGACCAACTCCGTCGCCAGCGCCGCGTCCCTGGCGTCGAAGTCACCGCCCTCGCGCGCCTTGCGCAGCAACGGCGGCAACACGAGATTCGCGTACGCGTCCCGCTCGTCGACGGCCCGCAACGCCTCGAACGCGAGGATCCTGACCGGGTCCTTCTGCGGGCGGCGATAGGGCTTGCTGGGGCGACGACGCGGCTGCTGACTCACAGAAAAGGTGCTCCGGATACGAGATGAGGGTTCCGTCCCAGCCTACGCGGGCGCGCGGCCCGCACGCGCGGGGAGGAGCCGGACGGTGAACCGGGGCCGCCATCCGCCGGCCGCCGGCCCCAGGACGGGGACGGGCCCGGACGGCCGGGGCTCAGTCCCCCAGCCGCTCCCCGCTCTCGATACGCACCCCGCGCGCCCAGTCCGCCGCCTGCATCGGCTTCTTGCCCTGCGGCTGGACCCAGATGAGTTCGACGGGGTGGCTGCCGGTGCCGACGTACACCGCCTTCTTCGTGACGGCGAGTTCGCCGGGCGCCAGGACGGGCTCGGTGTGGCCGGCGGCGGAGGCCGCCGACATCAGCTTGAGGCGCTCGCCACGGAAGACCGTCCAGGCCCCGGGCGCGGGCGCACAGCCGCGGATCACCCGGTCGACCCGCAGCGCGGGCGCCGTCCAGTCCACCTTGGCGTCCTCGACCTCGATCTTCGGCGCGAGCGTGACACCCTCGGCCGGCTGCGGCACCGCCTGCAGCGTGCCGTCCTCGATGCCGTCCATCGTCGCCACGAGCAGCCCGGAACCGGCGAACGCCAGCCGGGTGAGCAGGTCGCCGCTGGTGTCCGTCGGCCGGACCTCCTCGGTCAACACCCCGAAGACCGGGCCGGAGTCCAGGCCGGTCTCGATCTGGAACGTCGAGGCGCCGGTCACCTCGTCCCCCGCCAGCACCGCATGCTGCACGGGCGCCGCGCCCCGCCACGCGGGCAGCAGCGAGAAGTGCAGATTGACCCACCCCATGGCGGGAATGTCGAGCGCGGACTTCGGCAGCAGCGCGCCGTAGGCGACCACCGGGCAGCAGTCCGGCGCGATCTCCCGCAGCCGGGCCAGAAAGTCCTCGTCGCGCGGCTTGAGGGGCTTGAGCACCTCGATGCCCGCCTCCTCCGCCCGCTCCGCGACGGGGCTGGCGACCAGCTTCCGGCCGCGTCCCGCGGGCGCGTCGGGCCGGGTGACGACGGCCACGACCTCGTGCCGGTCCGAGGCGATCAGGGCATCGAGGGCGGGTACGGCGACCTCGGGGGTGCCGGCGAAGACAAGCCTCATGGGTGGCGATCTACCTCTCACACGCAGCGGAACGACTCACCAGTCTATGGGTCCCGTCCCAGGCCATGGGCGGTGGATCCAGGGGGCGTACAAGATTTCCCGCGCCTCGTACGGAAGCTCGTGCGCCCCCATACCGTGACCAGAGCCGCTGCTGTCGCGTTGGTCAAACAGCATTGACCCGGACCGGGCCGCTTTGACGGCCCGCTCGCTTTCATCCTTCCTTTTCCACGCCGGTTCGAGAGGCTTGCTCATGGCCGACCACGCAACCCACGACGCCCAGGCGCGCGCCAGCCTGCATCTCCTGGTGCGGGACATCGAGCGGGTGCGCCGGCAGGTGGACGCACTGCGCACGCTGACCGCTCAGCTCGGCAACGTCTACCGGCCGCGGCGCACGGGCCCCTCCGCGGGCTTCGTCGTCTACGGACGCGCGCCCGCCCCGACGGTGCGCCTCGCCCAGGAGCTGCGGGACAGCGTCGAAACACTCGTCACGGCCGCGGTCGACTTCGACCGTTCGCTGGGATTCTCCTGGGACGCGGTGGGCTCGGCGCTGGGCGTCACCAAACAGGCGGTGCACCGCCGTTACGGTGCCCGCAGAGCCGCCGCCCAGCCCACCGCGGAGAACAACGGCGGTGAGCCGACGGTGCGTTCACCCGATTCCGCCGCGACCCGTGCGGTCACCATGGCCGCGGGCCTATCCGGCTCCCCGTCCGTCCCTGCCGCCCGTTCCCTGCACCCCCAGCCCTCCGCGGTCTCCCGCGACGAGCCGGCCCGCCCGGGCGCCTTCCCCGGTCCCCGCAACGGCTGAACCACCCCGGCACCGAGCGCCCTCCGCTCCTTCGTCGCTCGCCAACGCCCCGGGACCACCCGCCACATCGGGGTCCCGGGGCGGCGCCATGTCCGGGAGCGCCGGACGCGGGGTGTCGGGTGTCACCGGGTCAGGGCGTCGTGGACCTGCGGCGTCACGGCACTACGGCGTCACGGCATCACGGCTCCATGGCACGCCGCGTCGGGGGCACAAGCCTGGGCAGGCACGCTTCCTCACCACGGTGCGGCGAACTTCGCCCGAGCCGGACGAACGCCCCTCCCCTTCGGGCGGCTTCGCCCACCCCTCGAGCCTCACCCCAGATCGGGCGGATCGATCCGTACCCGTACCGCCTCCCCCTCCCGCTTGACCAGCCGGGCCGCGCGGGCCGCCTTGAGCGCAGCGGCGAGGGCGGCGCCCTGGCCCGGGCGAACGCGGACCAGCGCACGTTCCCACTGCTCACCCGGCGGAGGGTCACCCGGCCGCCGCGGACGGGCGGGGTCCGGTACGGGCAGTGGTACGGGCCCCAACACCTCGGCCCCTTCGGGGAGTTCGGCATCCCTCAGCAGCTCGATGACATCCTCCGCACGGCCGGCCACGGACGCCATCCGCGATACCGGAGGGAATCCCAGCTCGGCCCGCTCGGACAGCTCGCGGACCGCATGGCCCACCGGATCCCAGCGCACCAGCGCCTGCACCGGCCGCAGCGTCGGCTCCGCGATCACCGCGACGGTGCCGCCCTCCGCCTGGCCGCGGACCAGCGCGGCGGCGCCCAGCCAGCGACGCAGCGCCTCCTCCCCCGCCCGCAGGTCCGGCCGCCCCAGCAGCGCCCAGCCGTCCAGCAGCAGCGCCGCCGCATATCCGCCGTCCTCGGCCACCGGCTCCGCGCCCGGTGTACTGACCACGAGTGCGGGAGCGCCCGGAACCGCTGCCAGCACATGATCACGCCCCGAGGTGCGCACCGGGACCGACGGGAACACCCGGCCCAGCTCCTCCGCCGTCCGCCGCGCCCCCACGATCTGGGCCCGCAGCCGCGCACCGCCGCACTCGGCGCAGTGCCAGTCCGGCTCCGGCCTGCCGCACCACGCACAGGCCAGCTCACCCGCGTCCTGCGACTCCAGCGGGCCCGCGCAGGCCCGGCAGCGCGCGGGGGTACGGCACCGTTCGCAGGCCAGCCGGGGCGCATAGCCCCGGCGCGGGACCTGGACGAGCACCGGTCCGTGCTTGAGGCCCTCGCGCACCACCTGCCACGCCATCGTCGGCAGCCGGGCGGCGCGCGCGGCGGCGTCCCGCGCCTCGTCACCGTCGCTGACCGTACGCACCAGGGGCGCCGCGGTCCGCACCTGCTCGCGCTCGGCGGTCAGCGGACGCGCCCAGCCCGTCTCGACCAACTGAGCCGCCTCGACCGTGCAGCTCAGCCCGCCCAGCAGAAATCCGGCGTGCTCATTGACCGACCGCTGGATGAGGACCTCACGGGCATGCGGCTGGGGTGCATGCGGATCGCTGTGGCTGGCGTCCCCGTCGTCCCACAGGGCGACCAGGCCCAGATCGGCGACCGGCGCGAACATCGCCGCACGGGTCCCCACCACGGCGCGCACCGCGCCACGGCTGACCGCCAGCCAGCGGCGGTAGCGCTCCTCGGGCCCGGCATCGGCGGTCAGCAGCACATGCCGGCCCTCCCCGATCAGCTCGCCGAGGGCCGTGTCCACCCGCGCCGCTGCGCGCCCGTCCGGCACCACCACCAGGGCGCCGCGCCCGCCCGCCAGCGCCGCGGCCGCCGCCCGCGCCAGCTCCTGCGGCCAGGTCGCCCCGGGCAGCGCCGTCCACACCGCCCGCGGCGCATCCCCCCGCGTCAGCGCCGCCAGAAACCCGGGGCCCGCCCCGTAGCGCTCCCAACTGCCCGGCTCCGGCGGCGCGTTGGGTGGCAGCGGCGCGGGCGACGGCTTGGCCTCCGCCCGCGCCCGGCGCGGCGGGACGGCCAGCTGCACCACATCCGCGAGCGTCCCGGCATAGCGGTCCGCCACCGCCCGGCACAGCCCCAGCAGCTCGGGCGTCAGCACCCGCTCGGACGACAGCACCTGCGCGATCGGGGCGAGCACCCCGCGATAGTCGCTCTCCGCGACCCGCTCCACGATGAACCCGCTGACCAGCTTGCCGCCCTCACGGCGGCCGCCCTTCTCCCCCGCCCCGAACCGCACCCGCACCCGCACCCCGGGCTGCGCCTCGGCATCCATCGCCGCGGGCACCGCGTAGTCGAAATACCGGTCGAGGTGCACCAGCCCCTTGTCGACCAGCACCCGCGCCACCGGCAGCTCGGCGGCCAGCTCGGCTCCCCGCCACGTCCGTGGCTTCGCCCGCTCCGCCTTCGTCTCCCGCACGGCCTCCCGGATGAGGGCCAACTGCTCACCCGCACCCGACGCCCCCGCCTCCGGTCGCCCGTTCTCCCTGCTCACAGCATCAGTCTTAGCAGATGGCACCGACAGCGAGGGGCCCTGTGGACAGCCGACGGCCCCGGACCGCCAAGCGGTCCGGGGCCGTGGGTCACTTCACGGGCCGTGGGGGACTTACAGCCCCGCAGCCTTCTTCAGCGCCTCCACCCGGTCCGTGCGCTCCCAGGTGAAGTCCTCCAGCTCACGGCCGAAGTGGCCGTAGGCGGCGGTCTCCGCGTAGATGGGACGGAGCAGATCGAGGTCGCGGATGATGGCCGCCGGGCGGAGGTCGAAGACCTCGCCGATGGCCTGCTCGATCTTGTCGGTGTCGACGGTCGCGGTGCCGAAGGTCTCGACGAAGAGACCGACCGGCTCGGCCTTGCCGATGGCGTAGGCGACCTGAACCTCGCAGCGGGCCGCGAGGCCGGCGGCGACGACGTTCTTGGCGACCCAGCGCATCGCGTAGGCGGCCGAGCGGTCGACCTTGGACGGGTCCTTGCCGGAGAAGGCGCCGCCACCGTGGCGGGCCATGCCGCCGTAGGTGTCGATGATGATCTTGCGGCCGGTGAGGCCGGCGTCACCCATGGGGCCGCCGATCTCGAAGCGGCCGGTCGGGTTGACCAGCAGCCGGTAGCCGTCGGTGTCCAGCTTGATGCCGTCCTCGACGAGCTGGTTGAGGACGTGCTCGACGACGAACTCGCGGATGTCGGGCGCCAGGAGCGAGTCGAGGTCGATGTCGCTGGCGTGCTGCGAGGAGACCACGACGGTGTCGAGGCGGACGGCCTTGTGGCCGTCGTACTCGATGGTGACCTGGGTCTTGCCGTCGGGGCGGAGGTAGGGGATGGTCCCGTTCTTGCGGACCTCGGAGAGACGGCGGGAGAGCCGGTGCGCGAGGTTGATCGGGAGCGGCATCAGCTCCGGGGTCTCGTCGCAGGCATAGCCGAACATCAGGCCCTGGTCGCCGGCGCCCTGCTTGTCCAGCTCGTCGTCATCGCCCTCGACACGGTTCTCGTACGCGGTGTCGACACCCTGGGCGATGTCCGGGGACTGCGCGCCGATGGACACCGAGACGCCACAGGAAGCGCCGTCGAAGCCCTTCTTGGACGAGTCGTACCCGATGTCCAGGATCTTGTTGCGGACGAGGTTGGGGATGTCGGCGTACGCCTTCGTCGTCACCTCGCCGGCCACATGCACCAGGCCGGTGGTGATCAACGTCTCCACGGCGACCCGTGATGTCGGGTCTTCCTTGAGGAGTGCGTCGAGGATGGTGTCGCTGATCTGGTCAGCGATCTTGTCGGGGTGGCCCTCGGTGACGGACTCCGAGGTGAACAGGCGGCGGGACACATCGCTCCCTGGGGTTGCAGCGGCTGCTGGCTGATCATTGGCGGAAGGGCCGAGAGCTGCGCTCGGCCCGATCCACTCGCCAGTTTATCGGTCGTGTGCGGCGTTCGGGCACGCGGTCTCGATTTATGGACCCCCAGTGACCTGGGACACCACGGCCCACGGTAGGACGATCACCTTGAGCATGGGCCGGGTCAAGGGGATGGGCCGGATTTTAGGGGGCCGGTGGGGTGATGCCGCGGTCCGTACGGGCACGTCAGGGGCGGATCTCGGCCAGACGGGGCGCGACCAGGTCCCAGACCGTTTCGGCCAGGGCTTCCTTGGGGCCGTACGGGACCGGGGTCTCGGTTCCGTCGGCCGCCAGGATCACCGCCTCGTTCTCAGCCGAACCGAACGCCTTGTGCTCCCCGACCTCATTGACGACCAGCAGGTCACAGCCCTTGCGGGTGAGCTTGGCGCGACCGTTGGCGAGCACGTCGTCGGTCTCCGCCGCGAAGCCGACCACGAGCTGGCCGGGGCGGGCCCGCTCGGCGGAGAGCTCGGCAAGGATGTCCGGATTTCGGACCAGAGTGACCGGTTCCGGCTCCTGGCCCTCGACCTTCTTGATCTTGCCGGTGGTGTAGACGGCGGGCCGGAAATCGGCGACCGCGGCGGCCATGACCACGGCATCGGCGTCGGCGGCGGCCTTCAGCACGGCTTCCTGGAGCTGACGGGCCGTGCCGATGCGGATCATCTCCACCCCGGCCGGATCGGGCAGCTCGGTGTTGCCGGCGACCAGCGTGACCCGGGCGCCGCGGGCCGCCGCCGTACGGGCGAGCGCATAGCCCTGCTTGCCGGAGGAGCGGTTGCCCAGGTAGCGGACGGGGTCCAGCGGCTCGCGGGTGCCGCCCGCGCTGACCACGACATGGCGGCCGGCGAGATCCAGCTCCGTCGCCCGTGCGCCGCGGGCCAGCACCCGGCGGCAGAATTCGAAGATCTCGACCGGGTCGGGGAAACGGCCCTTGCCGGTGTCGACGCCGGTCAGCCGGCCGACCGCCGGGTCGATGACGAGGGCGCCGCGGCGGCGCAGCGTGGCAACGTTCTCCTGAGTGGCGGGGTTCTCCCACATCTCGGTGTGCATCGCCGGGGCGAAGACCACCGGGCAGCGGGCGGTGAGCAGAGTGTTGGTCAGCAGATCGTCGGCGAGGCCGTGGGCGGCCTTGGCGAGCAGATCGGCCGTGGCGGGGGCGACCACGACGAGATCGGCGGCCTGGCCGATCCGGACGTGCGGGACCTCGTGGACGGATTCCCAGACCTCGGTGCCGGCCGGGTTGCCGGACAGCGCCGACCAGGTGGCCTCGCCGACGAAGTGCAGCGCCGAGGCGGTCGGCACCACCCGTACGTCGTGTCCGGACTCGGTCAGCCGCCGCAGCAGCTCGCACGCCTTGTACGCGGCGATCCCGCCGCTCACCCCCAGGACGACCCTGGGCCGCTCCCGCTCACGCCTGTCCATCGCTTCGCCGCTCCCCGGGCCTAGGTCCGTACGTATGCCCCTATGACACACCAAGGGCCCGGCGGTCGCGCCGCCGGGCCCTTGGTGAAATGTTCCGCTGCTTACTGGGCCGGGCCCTCGATGGCCTCGGAGGTCAGCAGACCCGCGTTGATCTCGCGGAGCGCGATCGACAGGGGCTTCTCGTGGACGTGGGTGTCCACGAGCGGGCCGACGTACTCAAGCAGGCCCTCGCCGAGCTGCGAGTAGTACGCGTTGATCTGACGCGCGCGCTTGGCGGCGTAGATCACCAGGCTGTACTTCGAATCGGTGGCCTCGAGAAGCTCATCAATGGGCGGGTTGATGATGCCCTCGGGTGCAGTGATGGAAGAGGACACTCTCTACCTTCCGAAGGGGGATGAAGCGGGGGTGTAACGCAAAGTCTTGGACGGTCCGGGGGAGCTGCGCGGTCAGGCGCCGGTGTTCTCGTCTCCGGATCGATTCAGCATCAAGGCTAGCAGCTCACGGCTGACGTCCTCGACGGAGGTGTTGACAAGGGTCATATCGAACTCTTTCTCCGCTGCCAGTTCGATCCTGGCGGCGGCCAGCCGGCGCCCGATGACCTCCGGCGCCTCCGTGCCCCGGCCGGTGAGCCGGCGGACCAGCTCGTCCCAGCTCGGCGGGGCCAGGAAGAGCAGATTCGCCTCCGGCATGGACTCGCGGACCTGGCGGGCGCCCTGCAGATCGATCTCCAGCAGGACCGGCTCCCCGGCCTCCAGGCGGTCCAGCACCGCCTTGCGGGGGGTGCCGTACCGGTTGCCCGCGAATTCGGCCCATTCGAGCAGCTCACCGTTGGCGATGAGCTTGTCGAACTCCTCGCCGTCGACGAAGAAATAATGGACGCCGTGCCGCTCCCCGGGGCGCGGCTTGCGGGTGGTGGCCGAAACCGAGAGCCACACCTCGGGGTGGACCTTGCGCATATGCGCGACGACCGTGCTCTTGCCGACCCCGGAGGGGCCGGAGAGCACGGTCAGTCGCGGTTGTCTGGCCGGGGGCGCGGGGGTCGTCCCCCCGGAGACTGCAGAACTCATGCAGCGATTATTCCAGCTTCCCGGTGATGCCGGAAAATTCAGGAAGCTGTGCTGCCGAACTCGCGCTCCAGCGACGCGATCTGGTTGGAGCCAAGGCCCCGGACACGGCGGCTCTCGGAGATCCCGAGTCGCTCCATGATCTGCTTGGCGCGGACCTTGCCGACGCCCGGCAGGGACTCCAGAAGGGCGGAGACCTTCATCTTGCCGATGACGTCGTTCTCCTGGCCCTGCTTGATGACCTCATGGAGGGAAGCACCGGAGTGCTTGAGCCGATTCTTGACCTCGGCGCGCTCCCGGCGAGCCGCGGCGGCCTTCTCGAGCGCGGCTGCGCGCTGTTCAGGGGTAAGGGGCGGAAGAGCCACGCCTACGTCACCTCGGATGTCGAACTGTCGGATACGGACCGGTGTGGAACCTAGTCGCCCCGCACCTGCGGAGCAACGAGCAACGCGCTTACGTGCAGTGCTCTCGTCGGAGACTAGCGCCAGAGGGCGCCTGAGTCAGCGAGAACAAGCGAAAAGTCCTGGTCAGACTCTGCTGACCAGGACAATTCGGGACCAAAGTCCCCGTCGGGAGGCTCTTAACCGAGCGCGATGCGCACTTCGTCGGCGAATCGGTCCGCCGCGGCACGCAGCGCCGCGGCGTCCGGGCCGTGCCGCAGCACCCCCCGGCTGACGCTCGGCACGACATTGCGTACGGCGTCCCCGAAGACCTTCGGGAGGTCGGCGGGGGTGGCGCCCTGGGCGCCGATGCCGGGTGCGAGCAACGGGCCGTTGATCGCCAGATCGAACGAGGAGAGATCGCCGAGCGTGGCGCCGACGACCGCGCCGAAGGAGCCCAGCGGCTCGGCACCGGCGTTCTCGGCGGCGAGGTGGCCGAGCATGGTCGCGGCGAGCGTGCGGCCGTCCTCGCGCACCGCCCGCTGGACCTCGGCACCCTCCGGATTGGAGGTGAGGGCGAGGACGAAGAGCCCGGCACCGTTCTCGCGCGCCATGTCGGCGGCCGGCTTCAGCGAGCCGTAGCCGAGGTACGGGGAGACGGTCAGCGCGTCGGAGAACAGCGGCGAGTCCTTGCGCAGGTAGGTCTCCGCGTAGGCGGTCATGGTCGAGCCGATGTCACCGCGCTTGGCGTCCATCAGGACCAGGGCGCCGCGCTCGCGCGCCTCCTCGACGGCGGTCTCCAGTACGGCGACGCCGCGCGAGCCGAAGCGCTCGAAGAACGCGGACTGTGGCTTGAAGAGTGCGACCGTCTCGCCGAGGGCCTCCACCACGGTCCTGGTGAACCGCGCCAGGCCCGCCACATCGTCGTTCAGGCCCCAGTCGGCCAGCAGCGAGGCGTGCGGGTCGATGCCGACGCAGAGCGGACCGCGCTCGTCCATGGCGCGGCGCAGGCGGGAACCGAAAGGCTCGGTCATGCGGACACCTTCTTGTGCTCGGCGCCGACCGCGTCGGCGAGGGTGGCGTACGGACTGTTGCGCAGCCGGGCGGCGAGGCCCTTGTGGATCGCGCGGCACCAGAACGGGCCCTGGTAGATGAAGGCGCTGTAGCCCTGGACGAGGGTGGCGCCGGCGAGGATGCGCTGCCAGGCGTCCTCGGCGTTCTCGATGCCGCCCACCCCGATGAGGGTGATCGTGTCGCCGACGCGGGCGTAGAGGCGGCGCAGCACCTCCAGCGAGCGCTCCTTGACGGGCGCGCCGGACAGCCCGCCGGTCTCGGCGGTCAGCCAGGGGTCGGAGGTCAGGCCGAGGCCCTCGCGGGCGATGGTGGTGTTGGTGGCGATGATCCCGTCCAGGCCCAGCTCCACGGCCAGGTCGGCGACCGCGTCCACATCCGCGTCGGCGAGGTCGGGGGCGATCTTGACCAGCAGCGGGACCCGGCGGTCGGTCACCGTACGGTCGGCGGCCTCGCGTACGGCCGTCAGCAGGGGGCGGAGGTGGTCGACGGCCTGGAGGTTGCGCAGCCCCGGGGTGTTCGGGGAGGAGACATTGACGACCAGGTAGTCGGCGTGCCGGGCGAGCCGCTCGGTGGAGGTGACGTAGTCGGCGTTGGCCTCGGCCTCCGGTACGACCTTGGTCTTGCCGATGTTGACGCCGAGGGTGGTGGGGAAGACCGGGTGGCGGGCCGCGAGGCGGGCCGCGACGGACGCGGACCCCTCGTTGTTGAAGCCCATCCGGTTGATCAGCGCGCGGTCCGGTACGAGCCGGAACAGGCGCTTCTTGGGGTTGCCCGGCTGCGGCTGGGCGGTGACCGTACCGATCTCGACATGGTCGAAGCCGAGCATGGTCATCCCGTCGATCGCGACGGCGTTCTTGTCGAAGCCGGCGGCCAGGCCGAAGGGGCCGTGCATCCGGCGGCCCAGGGCCTCGGTGCGCAGCTCCTTGTAGCGGGGCGCGAGGGCGGCCGCCACGAAGGTGCGCAGCACGGGGATGCGCACGGCCAGCTGGATCCAGCGGAAGGCCAGGTGGTGGGCCTGCTCGGGGTCCATGCGCTTGAAGATCAGGTGGAAGAAGAGGCGGTACATCGTCGGGTGTGCCTTCCGCGGTGAGGAGTGAGGGGCTCACGAAGAGGGGGACACCGCGTCGGTGTCCCCCTCCTCGTCGCTACTCCTCGCGGGCCGCGGTGAGATGTTCGGCGTGTTCCTGGAGGGAACGTACGCCGACGTCTCCGCGGGACATGGCCTCGATGCCCTGTACGGCCGCGGCCAGCGCCTGGACCGTGGTCAGGCAGGGGATGCCGCGGGCGACGGAGGCGGTACGGATGTCGTAGCCGTCCAGCCGGCCGCCGGTGCCGTAGGGGGTGTTGACGATCAGGTCGACCTGGCCGTCGTGGATCAGCTGGACGATGGTCTTCTCACCGTCCGGCCCCTCGCCCTCGGACTGCTTGCGCACCACGGTGGCGTTGATGCCGTTGCGGCGCAGCACCTCGGCGGTGCCGGAGGTGGCGAGCAGCTCGAAGCCGTGCGCGACCAGTTCGCGGGCCGGGAAGATCATCGAGCGCTTGTCGCGGTTGGCGACGGAGACGAAGGCGCGGCCCTTGGTGGGCAGTGCGCCGTACGCGCCGGTCTGCGACTTGGCGTAGGCGGTGCCGAAGACCGAGTCGATGCCCATGACCTCGCCGGTGGAGCGCATCTCCGGGCCGAGGATGGTGTCCACCCCGCGGCCGTGGATGTCGCGGAACCGCGACCAGGGCATCACGGCTTCCTTGACGGAGATCGGCGCGTCCAGCGGCAGCGTGCCGCCGTCGCCGGACCTGGGCAGCATGCCCTCGGCGCGCAGTTCGGCGATGGTCGCGCCCAGCGAGATACGGGCGGCGGCCTTGGCCAGCGGCACCGCGGTGGCCTTCGAGGTGAAGGGGACCGTACGGGAGGCGCGCGGATTGGCCTCCAGGACGTACAGGATGTCCCCGGCCATCGCGAACTGGATGTTGATCAGGCCGCGGACGCCGACGCCCTTGGCGATGGCCTCCGTGGAGGCGCGCAGCCGCTTGATGTCGAAGCCGCCCAGCGTGATGGGGGGCAGCGCACAGGCGGAGTCGCCGGAGTGGATGCCGGCTTCCTCGATGTGCTCCATGACGCCGCCGAGGTAGAGCTCGGTGCCGTCGTAGAGCGCGTCGACATCGATCTCGATGGCGTCGTCGAGGAACCGGTCGATGAGGACCGGGTGCCGGTCGATCAGGCCGGCGTGGCGGGTGAGGTACTCGCCCAGCGACGGCTCGTCGTAGACGATCTCCATACCGCGGCCGCCGAGCACGTAGGACGGGCGGACCATGACCGGGTAGCCGATCTCGGTGGCGATCCGCTTGGCCTCGCTGAAGGAGAAGGCGGTGCCGTACTTGGGGGCGGGCAGCCCGGCCTCGGTGAGCACCCGGCCGAAGGCGCCGCGCTCCTCGGCGAGATCGATCGCCTCGGGCGAGGTGCCGACGATCGGCACACCGTTGTCCTTGAGCGCCTGCGCCAGGCCGAGCGGGGTCTGCCCGCCGAGCTGGACGATGACGCCGGCGACCGGGCCGGCCTGGGTCTCGGCGTGCACGATCTCCAGGACGTCCTCGAGCGTCAGCGGCTCGAAGTACAGACGGTCGGAGGTGTCGTAGTCCGTCGAGACGGTCTCCGGGTTGCAGTTGACCATCACGGTCTCGTAGCCCGCGTCGCTGAGCGCGAACGAGGCGTGGACGCAGGAGTAGTCGAACTCGATGCCCTGGCCGATGCGGTTGGGGCCGGAGCCGAGGATGATCACGGCCGGCTTCTCGCGGGGCGCGACCTCGCTCTCCTCGTCGTAGGACGAGTAGAAGTACGGGGTCTTCGCGGCGAATTCGGCGGCGCAGGTGTCGACCGTCTTGTAGACCGGGCGGACACCCAGGGCGTGCCGGACCTCGCGGACGACGTCCTCGCGCAGCCCGCGGATCGCGGCGATCTGGGCGTCGGAGAAGCCATAGCGCTTTGCGTCCGCAAGGATCTCCGGGTGGAGTTTCTCGGCGGCCACGATCTCGTCCGCGATCTCCTTGATGAGGAAGAGCTGGTCGACGAACCAGGGGTCGATCTTCGTGGCGTCGAAGACCTCCTGGGGCGTGGCACCGGCCCGGATCGCCTCCATGACGGTGTTGATCCGGCCGTCGGTGGGGACCTGGGCGACCTTCAGCAGCTCCGCCTTCGCACCCGGGGCGGTCACGAAGTCGAACTGGCTGCCCTTCTTCTCCAGGGAGCGCAGGGCCTTGTTGAGCGCCTCGGGGAAGTTGCGGCCGATGGCCATGGCCTCGCCGACCGACTTCATCGTCGTGGTGAGCGTGGCGTCGGCGGCCGGGAACTTCTCGAAGGCGAACCGCGGCACCTTGACGACGACATAGTCGAGGGTCGGCTCGAAGGAGGCCGGGGTCTTCTCGGTGATGTCGTTGGGGATCTCGTCGAGGGTGTAGCCGACGGCGAGCCGGGCGGCGATCTTCGCGATCGGGAAGCCGGTGGCCTTGGAGGCCAGGGCCGACGAGCGCGAGACGCGCGGGTTCATCTCGATGACGATGACCCGGCCGTCCTCGGGGTTGACCGCGAACTGGATGTTGCAGCCGCCGGTGTCCACACCGACCTCGCGGATCACCGCGATGCCGATGTCCCGCAGGAGCTGGTACTCACGGTCGGTGAGCGTCATCGACGGGGCGACGGTGATCGAGTCGCCGGTGTGCACGCCCATCGGGTCGAAGTTCTCGATGGAGCAGACGACCACGACGTTGTCGTTCTTGTCGCGCATCAGCTCCAGCTCGTACTCCTTCCAGCCGAGGATGGACTCCTCCAGGAGCACCTCGGTGGTCGGCGAGAGCGTCAGCCCCTGGCCGGCGATCCGGCGCAGCTCGTCCTCGTCGTGGGCGAAGCCGGAGCCGGCGCCGCCCATGGTGAAGGAGGGGCGGACGACGACGGGGTAGCCGCCGAGCTCGTCGACGCCCGCCAGGACGTCGTCCATGGAGTGGCAGATGACCGAGCGGGCGGACTCGCCGTGGCCGATCTTGGCGTGAACGGCCTTGACGACCTCCTTGAACAGGTCGCGGTCCTCGCCCTTGTTGATCGCCTCGACATTGGCGCCGATCAACTCGACGCCGTACTTGTCGAGGGTGCCGGACTCGTGCAGCGAGATCGCGGTGTTCAGCGCCGTCTGGCCGCCCAGGGTGGGCAGCAGCGTGTCGGGGCGCTCCTTGGCGATGATCTTCTCGACGAAGTCCGGGGTGATCGGCTCGACGTAGGTCGCGTCGGCGATCTCGGGGTCGGTCATGATCGTCGCCGGGTTGGAGTTCACCAGGATGACGCGCAGGCCCTCGGACTTGAGGACCCGGCAGGCCTGGGTGCCGGAGTAGTCGAACTCGGCGGCCTGGCCGATGACGATCGGGCCGGAGCCGATGACCAGGACGGACTGGATATCGGTGCGCTTAGGCACGCTGGCCCTCCATCAGGGAAACGAAGCGGTCGAAGAGGTACGCGGCGTCGTGCGGACCCGCGGCGGCTTCGGGGTGGTACTGGACGCTGAAGGCCGGCTGGTCGAGGAGGTGCAGGCCCTCCACCACGTTGTCGTTGAGGCAGACGTGGGAGACCTCGGCACGGCCGAAGGGGGTGTCGGAGACCGCGTCGAGCGGGGCGTCGACGGCGAACCCGTGGTTGTGCGCGGTGACCTCTACCTTGCCGGTCGTACGGTCCTGCACCGGCTGGTTGATGCCGCGGTGCCCGTACTTGAGCTTGTAGGTGCCGAAGCCCAGCGCGCGGCCCAGGATCTGGTTGCCGAAGCAGATGCCGAACAGCGGAGTTTTGCGCTCCAGGACGCCCTGCATGACGGAGACCGGGTGGTCGGCGGTGGCCGGGTCGCCGGGGCCGTTGGAGAAGAACACGCCGTCCGGCGCCACCGCGTAGATGTCCTCGACGGTGGCGGTGGCCGGCAGGACGTGCACCTCGATGCCGCGCTCGGCCATCCGGTGCGGGGTCATGCCCTTGATGCCCAGGTCGATGGCGGCGACGGTGAACTTCTTGGTGCCGATCGCCGGGACGACGTAGGACTCCTTGGTGGCGACCTGCGTGGACAGGTCCGCGCCCTGCATCTCCGGGGCCTGGCGCACCTTGGCCAGCATCGTGCCCGCGTCGGGCAGCGCATCGCCGGAGAAGATGCCGACCCGCATGGCACCGCGCTCGCGCAGATGGCGGGTCAGGGCGCGGGTGTCGATGCCGCTGATGCCGACGACGCCCTGGGCGACCAGCTCGTCGTCCAGCGAACGCACCGAGCGCCAGTTGGACGGGGTACGGGCGGGGTCGCGCACGACGTAGCCGGAGACCCAGATCCGCTGCGACTCGGGGTCCTCGTCGTTCACACCGGTGTTGCCGATGTGCGGGGCGGTCATGACGACGACCTGGCGGTGGTACGAGGGGTCGGTCAGCGTCTCCTGGTAGCCGGTCATGCCGGTGGAGAACACCGCTTCGCCGAAGGTCTCCCCCACGGCCCCGTAGGCACGGCCGCGGAAGGAGCGGCCGTCCTCCAGGACGAGTACGGCGGGGAGCCCCCTTGTTCCGTGGGCGGTACCCCTGGTGGAGGTCGTCATCGTGCGCCTTCCGTTTCGGTGTGCTCGGTGGTGCTGGTGGTGTGCTCGGTGGTGCTGAGCCGGTTGACGGCCTCGACCCAGGCCGGGTGCTCTTCCGCCCGGTCGGAGCGGAAGCCGGAGTCGAGCTGCCGGTCGCCGTGCTCCCAGGTGACGATCAGCAGGCCGCCCTCGGTCAGGACCTTGCCGGCGATGCCCTTGTCGAGGCGGGCGCCGCGCAGTGCGGCGGCCGGTACGAAGAAGTCCGCCGCGCCCGGCCGTACGACGTCCAGCCCCTGGTCGGTGAGGGTCAGCTCGGCGCGGCTACGGGTCCCCAGACCGCGCGCCACGATCCGGTCGAGCCACTGCCCGGCGGTGGTGGAGCCGTGGTAGCGGCCGTTGAGCGTCAGGCGTGGCTCACCGGGGTCGTCGGGAGTGGTGGGCAGCTCGGGCAGATCGCCCTGGAGCGTGCCGCGCCACTTCCAGCCCTGGCGCATCAGCCAGTAGACGAAGGCGATGAAGACCAGCAGGCCGGCGACCCAGCCGATCCGTGCGGCCCAGTCGGTGACCGGCGCGGAATGCTGCGCTGCGGCCAGTTGGATCAGAGGAGGAGTCACGCCAGCTTCCCGTCGACGACCGTTGCCCGGCCCCGCAGGAAGGTGTGCGTGACACGTCCCGGCAGCTCACGGCCCTCGTAGGGGGTGTTGCGGCTGCGGGAGGCGAAGCCCGCGGGGTCCACCTCTCCACGGTAAGCGGAATCGAGCAGCGTGAGGTTGGCGGGCTCACCGGCTGAGATGGGGCGTCCGTGGCCCGTGGCCCCGCCGATCCGCGCGGGCTTGACGGACATCCGGTCCGCCACGCCCTCCCAGGTCAGCAGGCCGGTCTCGACCATCGTCCGCTGCACGACCGACAGCGCGGTTTCCAGGCCCACCATGCCCATGGCGGCCGCGGCCCACTCGCAGTCCTTGTCCTCGTGCGGGTGCGGGGCGTGGTCGGTGGCGACGATGTCGATCGTGCCGTCGGCGAGGGCCTCGCGCAGGGCCATCACGTCGCGCTCGGTGCGCAGCGGCGGGTTGACCTTGTAGACGGGGTTGTACGTGCGCACCATCTCGTCCGTCAGGAGCAGGTGGTGCGGGGTGACCTCGGCCGTCACATCGATCCCGCGGGACTTGGCCCAGCGCACGATCTCGACGGATCCGGCGGTCGACAGATGGCAGATGTGCACCCGCGAGCCCACGTGCTCGGCGAGCAGCACGTCACGGGCGATGACCGACTCCTCGGCGACGGCGGGCCAGCCACCGAGTCCCAGCTCCGCCGAGACGATGCCCTCGTTCATCTGGGCGCCCTCGGTCAGGCGCGGTTCCTGGGCGTGCTGCGCGATGACGCCGCCGAAGGCCTTCACGTACTCCAGGGCGCGGCGCATGATCACGGCGTCGTCGACGCACTTGCCGTCGTCGGAGAAGACGGTGACCCCGGCGGCGGACTCGTGCATGGCGCCCAGCTCGGCGAGCTTCTTGCCCTCCAGGCCGACGGTCACGGCACCGATGGGCTGCACATCGCAGTAGCCGGACTCCTTGCCGAGCCGGTAGACCTGCTCGACGACACCGGCGGTGTCGGCGACGGGAAAGGTGTTGGCCATGGCGAACACCGCGGTGAAGCCGCCGCCGGCCGCGGCCCGCGTGCCGGTGAGGACGGTCTCGGAGTCCTCGCGGCCGGGCTCACGCAGATGGGTGTGCAGGTCGACGAGCCCCGGCAGCAGCACCTTCCCGCCGGCCTCGACGACCTCGGCGCCCTCGTCCGGAAGCCCCGTGCCGACCGCCTCGATGAGCTCGCCGTCGATCAGGACGTCCTGCGGCTCCCCGCCGAGCACCTTCGCACCACGGATCAGGATCTTGCTCATGGTTCTTACTTCTCCTCGGTACGGGGGTGGGTGACGGCGGGCTCGTTGCCGCCGAGCAGCAGGTAGAGGACGGCCATACGGACGGACACCCCGTTGGCCACCTGCTCGATGACCGTGCAGCGGTCGGAGTCGGCGACCTCGGCGGTGATCTCCATGCCGCGGACCATCGGGCCGGGGTGCATCACGAGGGCGTGCCCGGGCATCCGTGCCATCCGCTCGCCGTCCAGGCCGTAGCGGCGCGAGTACTCGCGCTCGGTCGGGAAGAAAGCGGCGTTCATGCGCTCGCGCTGCACCCGCAGCATCATCACGGCGTCGGACTTCGGCAGCACGCTGTCGAGGTCGTACGACACCTCGCACGGCCAGGTCTCGACACCGACCGGCACCAGGGTGGGCGGGGCGACGAGGGTGACCTCGGCGCCGAGGGTGTGCAGCAGGTCGACGTTCGAGCGCGCGACCCGGCTGTGGAGCACGTCTCCGACGACGGTGATGTGCCGTCCCCCGAGGTCCTGGCCGAGCCCGGCGTCGGGGCCGATGAGCCGGCGCCGCATGGTGAAGGCGTCGAGCAGGGCCTGGGTGGGGTGCTGGTGGGTGCCGTCGCCGGCGTTGATGACGGGGGCGTCGATCCAGCCGGAGTTGGCGAGCCGGTAGGGGGCGCCGGAGGCGCCGTGCCGGATGACGACGGCGTCGACGCCCATCGCCTCCAGGGTCTGGGCGGTGTCCTTGAGGGACTCGCCCTTGGAGACGCTGGACCCCTTGGCGGCGAAGTTGATGACGTCGGCGGAGAGCCGCTTCTCGGCTGCCTCGAAGGAGATCCGCGTCCGGGTCGAGTCCTCGAAGAAGAGGTTGCAGACCGTGCGTCCGCGCAGGGTGGGGAGCTTCTTGATCGGCCGGTCGGCGACCCGGGCCATCTCCTCGGCGGTGTCGAGGATCAGGACGGCGTCGTCGCGCGTGAGGTCGGCGGCCGAGATGAGGTGACGCTTCATCCGGTTTTCTCCGTGAGTGAAGGAGGTGTACGGGAATGTCCGTTGAGCAGGCATGCCTGCGGGCCCGGGGTCACCGGGTCCGTACGCGGTGCGCTATCGCTCGCCGGCCGGGGCGGTGTGCTTCACGCCGAGCAGCACGGCGTCCCGGCCGTCCTCCTCGGTGAGCTGAACCTTGACCGTCTCCCGCAGCGACGTGGGGAGGTTCTTGCCCACGTAGTCGGCGCGGATCGGCAGTTCGCGGTGGCCGCGGTCGACGAGGACCGCCAGCTGTACGGCGCGCGGCCGGCCGATGTCGCCCAGCGCGTCCAGCGCGGCGCGGATGGTGCGTCCGGAGAAGAGGACGTCGTCGACGAGCAGGACGACCCGGCCCTCGATGCCGTCGGCGGGGATGTCCGTGCGGGCGAGCGTGCGGGCCGGGCCCAGGCGCAGGTCGTCGCGGTACATCGTGATGTCGAGCGAGCCGACCGGGACCGTCCGGCCGGTGATCTCTTCGAGCTTGGCAGCCAGCCGACGGGCGAGGAAGACGCCGCGGGTCGGGATCCCCAGGAGCACCACATCGTCCGCGCCCTTGGCGCGCTCGACGATCTCGTGGGCAATACGGGTGAGCATCCGCGCGATGTCCGGGCCTTCGAGCACCGGCCGCGCGGGGAGCTGAGCTGTCGTGTCGGAACTGCTTGCGTCCATATGAAACGGACCTCCTTCTCCGCCTCACGGGACGGACCTTAAAGGACGTCGAAATTACGCAGCCCAGGCTATCAGGAGCCCTCCCAGGAGCCGTCCGCACCCCTGACGGGTGAGGGTCTGGCCCGTTCCGCTTGACGAAGTCAGATTACGCTGCGTAACCTCACAGTGAGTTACCAGTCTTCGTCCGGGGAGCCTTATGTCCAGCGAATACGCTAAACAGCTCGGGGCCAAGCTCCGCGCCATCCGCACCCAGCAGGGCCTCTCTCTCCACGGCGTCGAGGAGAAGTCCCAGGGCCGTTGGAAGGCCGTCGTGGTGGGTTCTTACGAGCGCGGCGACCGTGCCGTGACCGTGCAGCGCCTTGCCGAGCTGGCGGACTTCTACGGCGTTCCGGTGCAGGAACTGCTGCCGGGCACGACACCGGGCGGAGCGGCCGAGCCGCCGCCGAAGCTGGTGCTCGACCTGGAGCGCCTCGCCCATGTCCCGCAGGAGAAGGCCGGCCCGCTGCAGCGCTACGCCGCCACGATCCAGAGCCAGCGCGGCGACTACAACGGCAAGGTCCTTTCGATCCGCCAGGACGACCTGCGCACCCTCGCGGTCATCTACGACCAGTCGCCCTCGGTGCTGACCGAGCAACTGATCAGCTGGGGCGTGCTCGACGCCGAAGCACGCCGCGCCGTGCAGCACGACGAGATCTGACCCGCTTCACCACCTGCAGAAACGTGCCGCCGCTCCGGGTTCCGGGGCGGCGGTTTTTCTGTACCGGCGCACTGAGGGCGCACGCCGGCGGCGCACAGCGCGCCAGGAGAGCCCCCATACGGCGTTCTGCGGGCATGCGAAGGGCCCGGAGCATTGCCCCTCGCTCCGGGCCCGTTCACACGCTCTGCCGACCGCCTGCTACGCCTCGCGCCGCAGGCTCGGCTTCAGCTCCTTGAACCGGCCGAGGAGGCCGTTGACGAAGGCCGGGGAGTCGTCCGTGGAGAATTCCCCGGCGAGCTGTACGGCCTCGTCGATCGCCACCGCGTCCGGGGTGTCGTCCACCCAGAGCAGCTCATAGGCGCCGAGCCGCAGGATGCTGCGGTCGGCCGCCGGCATCCGGTCCAGGTCCCAGTCGACCGCGTAGGTGGAGATCAGCTCATCGATCCGGGCGGCACGGTCCGCGTACCCCTCGACCAACTGCAGGGTGTATTCGTTCACCGGCGGCTGACGGGAGTCGGTCCGGGCGTGCCGCATCCAGTCCGCGAGCACGGACTGCACATCGGCACCGCGCTGGTCGGCCTCGAAGAGTATCTGGAAGGCGCGCTTACGGGCCTTGGTGCGGGCAGCCACGGTTAGCTGTTCACCCGGCCGAGGTAGTCGCCCGTGCGGGTGTCGACCTTGATCTTCTCACCGGTCGTGATGAAGAGCGGCACCTGGATGGAGTGGCCGGTCTCCAGCTCGGCGGGCTTGGAGCCACCGGTGGAGCGGTCGCCCTGCACGCCGGGCTCGGTGTGCTTGATGTTCAGCTCGACCGCGGCAGGCAGCTCGACGTAGAGCACCTCGCCCTCGTGCTGCGCCACGACCGCCTCGAAGCCCTCGATGAGGTAGTTCGCGGCGTCGCCGACGGACTTACGGTCGACGTGCAGCTGGTCGTAGGTGTCCATGTCCATGAAGACGAAGTAGTCGCCGTCCATGTACGAGAACTGCATCCCGCGCTTGTCGACGGTGGCCGTCTCGACCTTCACGCCGGCGTTGAAGGTCTTGTCCACCACCTTGCCGGACAGCACGTTCTTGAGCTTGGTGCGGACGAAGGCCGGGCCCTTGCCGGGCTTGACGTGCTGGAACTCGACGACGGACCAGAGCTGGCCGCCGTCGAGCTTGAGCACCATGCCGTTCTTGAGGTCGTTCGTGGATGCCACGGTTGCGGAATCTCCTGGACTGCAGGTGGTGGGACCCCGGAGCACGCGCACGCCGAACCTCTACGGCTCAGAGTGCGAGCAGCTCCTTGGTCGTGATCGTGAGTAGCTCGGGCCCGCCGTCCGCCTCGGGGCGGACGACGAGTGTGTCGTCGATCCGGACACCCCCACGGCCCGGGATGTGAACCCCCGGCTCGACGGTGACCGGCACGCAAGCGTCCAGTTTACCCATGGCGGCAGGCGACAATTGAGGGTCCTCGTCGATTTCGAGTCCCACGCCGTGCCCGGTCCACGGTCCGAGCCCCTCGCCGTACCCCGCGGCGTCCAGCACATGACGGGTCACCCGGTCCACCTCACGGCACTCCACACCCGGCGCAAGTGCCTCCCGCCCGGCCCGCTGGGCTGCGAAAACGAGATCGTACAGCTCGATCTGCCAGTCCGAGGGCGTGGTGCCGATGACGAAGGTCCGGCCGATCTCGCAGCGGTAGCCGCGGTAATTGGCGCCCAGGCAGACGCTGAGGAAGTCGCCCTCCTCGACCCGCCGATCGGTGGGCAGATGCCCGGGGCGGCCGGCGTTGGGGCCGGTCGCGACGGATGTGGGGAAGGCCGGGCCGTCCGCACCGTGGTCCACCAGCCGGCGCTCCAGTTCCAGGGCGAGATGCCGCTCGGTGCGGCCGACCAGGATCGATTCGAGGAGCTCTCCCAGGGCCTGGTCGGCGATCTCGGCGGCGATCCGCAGACAGGCGATCTCGTCGTCGTCCTTCACCAGCCGCTGCGCCTCGACCGCGCAGGCCAGATCGGTCAGCCGCAGCCGGGGCGCGACCTGGGAGAGCGCACGGTGCCGGGTGACGGTGAGATGGTGCTCCTCGACGGCCAGGGCGTCCGCGCCGGCCATCGCGGCCAGGTCGGCGCCGGCCACGACCGGGTCGCCGCCACGGGTCGGCAGCACCGACACCTGTACGTCGTCGGCCGGCCGCCCCTCGGCGGGATCACCGCTCAACGGTCTGCCGCACAGCAGCACATCGTCGACCGGACCCAGCAGCAGCGCGGCGCCGGGCGGCGCGCAACCGGTGAGGTAGCGGACGTTCGCGGGGCGCGAGATCAGTGCGGCGGCACTTCCGGTTGCGGCGCAGCGGTCGCGCAGCCGCGTGCGTCGGGCCGCGTACAACTCGGACATATCACGAGCGTACGGCGGCTCCCCCGAGGCGGCCGGTCGAGCGGGGCCGCCCGGGGTACGGGGCTGCTACCAGCTCGGCGGGCTGGCGATGCTGCGGGCGACGACGTCGTCCAACATCCGCACCGTCGTGGCGACGTCGTGCTGGGAATTGTCGATGATCGGCAGGCCGGAGCCGTACCAGCCGGCCATCCGCCCGTGGATCCTGGCCACCTCTTCGTCGGACAGCCGGCGGTTGCCGCTGCGCCGGGCGTTGCGCTCCAGGACGATCTCCAGGCCGGGCAGCAGCACGATCGGCAGCAGGCCGGGTCCTACATGGCGCTTCCAGCCGCCGAGGCCGACGACCGGCCGGTCGGGGAAGACCGCGTCGTCGAGGATGCAGGAGATGCCGTTGGCGAGGAAGTTACGGGCCGCGAAGCCGCAGGTGCGGCGGGCGAGGCGGTACTGCGCCTCGGAGTGGTCGTTCCAGCCGGACTGCGGATCGGCGAAGCCGGACCGGACCCATTCGCGGACATCGTCGAGGCTGATGTGCGCGGTCGGCACCCGCCGGGTGTCGGCCCAGTGGCGCGCCACGCTGGTCTTGCCGGCCCCGGCCGGGCCGATGAGCAGCACCGCGACGGCCGCATGCGCGGCGTCCGGCGCCGCGGCATCGGTGGGCGGGCTGGGCAGCGGCACCGGGGCGCCCGGGGGCAGCGGCACATGGCCGGTGATGTCCGTGCTGTGCGGGGTGGGCGGGGGCGGGGCCTGCTGGGGCGCGGGGCCGTGCCAGCCCTGACCGGGGGCGGGCTGCTGCGCGGGCGGAGGAGGGGCGGAAGGGGCCGGCGGGGACTGCGGGGTGTGCTGTCCCGGGTTGGGCGTCCAGTTCATGGCGGCCCCAAGTGGTACCTGCCCGCGTGGCGGTGGCAGCGGAGCCCCCACTGCGTGCTGCATCCGGTGGCTCTCCGTCTCGTGCGGTCGATGTGGTGCTCCCCGGGCTCACGCCGGCGGTAGCTGGGGGGACTGCCCCCAGGCGCCGGGACTGGCTGCCCGGTGCGTCGTGCGGTAACCCACCGGCCCGGAGGGGCCGTTGTGCCCTACACCCGTCGGCGTGGATGGTACTGCTGGGAACCGTACCCTCCCGCACACGGCAGGAGGGCTCCCTACCCCCGGCGCTCCATGGTTGAACGGCCGGGGGCGGGATCAGGTGCCCGAGAGGGCGTCAGCCGTCCAGTTCCTCGGCCAGCGCGCGGAGCGCGAGACGGTACGAGCCGATGCCGAAGCCGGCGACCGTACCGCTGGCGACGGCCGCAATGACCGAATTGTGGCGGAACTCCTCGCGCGCGTACGGGTTCGAGATGTGCACCTCGATCAGCGGGGCGGTGCGCTGGGCGGCCGCGTCCCGCATGCCGTAGGAGTAGTGCGTGAAGGCACCGGGGTTGATGACGACCGGAATCGATCCGTCGGCGGCCTCGTGCAGCCAGCGGATCATCTCCCCCTCGTCGTTGGTCTCCCGGACCTCGGCCTCGAAGCCCAGCTCCTTGCCCAGCCTGGTGCACTCCTCGACCAGTCCGGTGTAGGAGGTGGCGCCGTAGACCTCGGGCTCACGAGAACCCAGCCGGCCCAGGTTGGGGCCGTTGAGGACGAGTACCCGCCGGGTCATGAGGCGATCTCCGCGTGTGCGGCGAGCAGCATGGCCGGGTCCGGGCCCTCCAGGACGGTCGGCTTGGCGAGACCGTCCAGGACGATGAAGCGCAGCCGGTCGCCGCGGGACTTCTTGTCGACCTTCATCGTCTCCAGCAGCTTGGGCCACTGGTCGCCGCGGTAGGTCAGCGGCAGTCCGACGGACTCCAGGACGGAGCGGTGCCGGTCGGCGGTGGCGTCGTCCAGACGGCCGGCGATCCGGCCGAGTTCGGCGGCGAAGACCATGCCGACGGAGACGGCAGCGCCGTGCCGCCAGTTGTAGCGCTCGTTCTTCTCGATGGCGTGCGCCAGGGTGTGGCCGTAGTTGAGGATCTCGCGCAGGCCGGACTCCTTGAGGTCCGCGGAGACCACCTCGGCCTTGACCCGGATCGCCCGCTCGATGAGCTCGGCGGTGTGCGCCCCGTCCGGGCGCTTGGCGGCCTCCGGGTCCGACTCGATCAGTTCGAGGATCGCCGGGTCGGCGATGAAGCCGGCCTTGATCACCTCGGCCAGACCGGAGACGTAGTCGTGGACCGGCAGCGAGTCGAGCGCGGCCAGATCGCAGAGCACTCCGGCCGGCGGGTGGAAGGCGCCGACGAGGTTCTTGCCCTCGGCGGTGTTGATGCCGGTCTTGCCGCCGACCGCCGCGTCCACCATGCCCAGGACCGTCGTCGGCACCGCGATCCAGCGCACCCCGCGCAGCCAGGTCGCGGCGACGAAGCCGGCCAGGTCGGTGGTGGCGCCGCCGCCGACCCCGACGAGCACATCGCTGCGGGTGAAGCCCGACTGTCCGAGGGCCTTCCAGCAGTACGCCGCGACCTCGACGGTCTTGGACTCCTCGGCGTTCGGCAGCTGGACGGCGATCGCCTCGTAGCCCTGGGAGGCGAGGTCCTCGCGCAGCGCCTCGCCGGTGGCGGCCAGCGCCTCCGGGTGCAGCACCGCGACCCGCTTCGCACTCCCGCCGATCAGGCCCGGGAGTTCGTCGAGCAGCTGCCGCCCGACGAGCACCTCGTACGGGTCGGTGCCCGCCGTACCGCCGACCTGGATACGGGTGGCCTGCTCCGTCATGCCTGTTCCTCCCTGTGGGCGGCCTGCGGGGTCTGCCCCGGGGCCTGCCGTAGCTCCAAAGCGTCCAGGATCGCCTCGGCGACCTGCTCGGGGGTGCGCTGCCCCGTTTCGATCACGGCGCGCGCGACCCCGGTGTACAGCGGGCGGCGGTGTTCCATCAGCTCGCGCCACTGCTTGCGCGGGTTGACGGCCAGCAGCGGGCGGGGCGCATCGAGGCCCACCCGCTTGACGGCATCGGCGAGTTGGACGTCCAGGAAGACCACCGGCAGCCCGGTCAGCAGCTTGCGGGTGCCGTCGTCCAGGATCGCGCCGCCGCCGAGCGAGAGCACACCGGGGTGGCTCTCCAGCGCGTCGCGTACCGCCGTGCGCTCCAGCTCGCGGAAGTACGGCTCGCCCTCGTCGATGAAGATCTCGGCGATCGGCCGGCCGGCCGTGGCGACGATATCGGCGTCGGTGTCCCGGTAGCCGACACCCAGCCGCTCGGCCAGCTGCGCGCCCACCGTCGACTTGCCGGCCCCGGGCGGGCCGACCAGCACGACGACCGGCGACGTCATCGGATCGCCAGGTTGTCGAGGAAGGTCTGCACATTGCGGCGGGTCTCCGGCACGCTGTCGCCGCCGAACTTCTCCAGGACCGCGTCCGCCAGGACGAGGGCGACCATCGCCTCGGCGACGATGCCCGCGGCCGGCACGGCGCAGACGTCCGAGCGCTGGTGGTGCGCCTTGGCGGCCTCACCGGTGCTCACATCGATCGTCGCCAGCGCCCGCGGCACCGTGGCGATCGGCTTCATCGCGGCACGCACCCGCAGCAGCTCACCGGTCGTCAGCCCGCCTTCGGTGCCGCCGGAGTGGCCCGAGCTGCGCTTGATCCCGTCGTCGGTCGACAGGATCTCGTCATGGGCCTTCGAGCCGGGCACCCGCGCCAGGTCGAAGCCGTCACCGACCTCGACGCCCTTGATCGCCTGGATGCCCATGAGGGCGGCGGCCAGCCGGGCGTCCAGCCGCCGGTCCCAGTGGACGTGCGAGCCGAGGCCCACCGGCACGCCGTATGCCAGCACCTCGACCACACCGCCGAGGGTGTCGCCGTCCTTGTGGGCCTGGTCGATCTCGGCGATCATCGCCTTGCTCGCGTCCGCGTCCAGGCAGCGCACCGGATCGGCGTCCAGCTTCTCCACGTCGGAGGGCTTCGGGTAGACCCCGTACGGGGCCTTGGCCGCGGCCAGCTCGACGACATGGGAGACGATCTCGATGCCGGCCGTCTCCTTGAGGAAGGAGCGGGCGACCGCGCCCAGGGCGACCCGGGCGGCGGTCTCACGGGCGGAGGCGCGTTCCAGGATCGGGCGGGCCTCGTCGAAGCCGTACTTCTGCATACCGGCGAGGTCGGCGTGGCCGGGGCGGGGGCGGGTCAGCGGCGCGTTACGGGCCAGCGCGGCCAGCTCCTCCGGGTCCACCGGATCGGCCGCCATCACCTGCTCCCACTTGGGCCACTCGGTGTTGCCGATCATCACGGCCACCGGCGAGCCCAGCGACAGACCGTGCCGCACGCCGCCCAGGAACGTGACCTGGTCCTGCTCGAACTTCATCCGGGCACCGCGGCCATAGCCGAGCCGGCGCCGGGCCAGGGCGTCCGCCACCAGTTCCGTGGTGATCGGGACTCCGGCCGGAAGGCCCTCCAGCGTCGCCACGAGTGCGGGGCCGTGCGACTCCCCCGCCGTCAGCCAGCGCAACCTGCTCAACGGTGCTCCTCATGTACTGCTCATCCGCATACGGTCTCCCCCCGATCCTCCCACGTCGCGCGCGGCGGGCGGCGCCCAGTCCAGGGGCCGGACCGGGCACACGCGGACAGCGGGGACGGACCGGGACGGACCGGACGGGTCAGCGGGTGGCGAGCGCCGCCTCGCCGGCCTTGCGCATCGCGGCCAGCGGCGCCGGGGAGCGCCCCGTCATCTGCTCCACCTGCAGTACGGCCTGGTGGACCAGCAGGTCCAGGCCGCCCACCACGGCGCCGCCGCGTTCGGCCCAGGCGGTGGCCAGCGCCGTCGGCCAGGGCTCGTAGAGGACGTCGAAGAGCGTGCCGGGCCGCTCGGGGACGGCGGCGGCGAGCGGATCGGTGGTGCCCGCCGGGGTGGTGGCAATGGTCAGCGGTGCCTCGAAGGCCGCGGCGGCGTCCTCCCAGGCGGCAGTGCGGACCGTGACTCCCAGCCGCTCGCCCCAGCCGCGCATCTCGTCGGCGCGCGCCCGGCTGCGGACATAGGCGGTGACCTCGCCGGTGCAGATACGGGAGAGCGCGGCGAGCGCCGAGGAGGCGGTGGCGCCGGCGCCCAGCACCGACGCCCGCTCGACCTGCCGCACCCCGCGCTCGCGCAGCGCGGCGAGCATGCCGGGGATGTCGGTGTTGTCGCCGAGGCGGCGCCCCTCGGCGGTGCGGACGACGGTGTTCACCGCCTCGACCGAGGCTGCCGTGGGGCTGATCTCGTCGAGCAACGGGATCACCGCCCGCTTGAGCGGCATGGTCAGCGAGAGTCCCGCCCAGGTTGCGTCCAGGCGCTCCATGAAGGCGGGCAGCCCCGCTTCGTCGACCTCGTGGCGGTCATACGTCCAGTCGCTCAGTCCCAGCTCCCGGTAGGCGGCGCGGTGCAGCACCGGAGAGAGGGAGTGGGCGATCGGGGAGCCGAGTACCGCGGCTCGACGTGTGGCGCTCATTGCTTGGCTTTCTCGTGTTCCTTCGCGTAGATGCGCCGGTTTCGCTCATGCTCTTCGTTCGTCTCGGCGAACAGCGTCTTTTCCGGGTTGATCGAGACGAAGTAGTACCAGTTGCCCTTGGCCGGGTCGATGGCCGACTTGAGCGCCACCTCACCCGGGTTGCCGATCGGGCCCGGCGGCAGTCCCTTGAACTTGTAGGTGTTGTAGGGGTCGTTGAAGTTCCGCAGATTGTCGACGGATCCGGTGTCCAGGGTGCTCTGGGACCTGGCGTAGTTCACCGTCGAGTCGAAGTCCAGCAGGCCGTACGTCTCGGTGTTGTTCGGCTTGAGGCGGTTGTAGACCACGCGCGCGACCTTGACGAAGTCATGCTTGTACTTGCCTTCGGCCTGCGTGAGGCTGGCGACGGTCAGCAGCTGCATCGGCGAGTCCAGCTTGAGCTTGCGGGCTTTCGCTTCCAGGTCGTACTTCGCGTAGACCTGGTTCGCCCTCGCCACCATCTGCTTCAGGACCTCGGCCGGCTTCACCTTTCCACCGACGCTGTAGGTCGAGGGATAGAGGAAGCCCTCCAGCGGGTCCTTTATCTTCGAGGAGTCGTTCGCCCACGACGGCAGCCCGAGGTTCTTGGCGTCGCTCTTCGCGACACCCTTGGTCGTGCCCGCCTTGAGGTGCAGCTTCTTGTCGATGAGTTTGTAGACGTCGCCGGCCCGCAGCCCTTCACGGATCGTGAGGCCGTTGCGGCTCTTGGGGTCCAGCATCAGCTCGATGGCCGCGGCGCCCGACATCTGCTTGCGCAGCGTGTACGTCCCGGCCTGCAGGCTCTGCGCCTTCTTGTTCTCGCCGGCCGCCTCGGTGAAGGCGCCGGCGCTCTTGATGACGCCCTCGCGCTGGAGGATCTGGCCCATTTCCGAGAGCGGCGAACCGTCCGGAATGTCGACCTGGATCTCGCCGGAGCCCTCCCCCTTGTAGTCGGGGGCCGATCCGAAGTGGGCCATGAAGAAGTCGTAGCCGAAGTAGCCGACCGCGCCGACCGCGCCGGCGAAGACCAGCGCGACGACCAGGCAGGCGGTACCGCTGCGCCGTTTGTTCTTCTTGCCACGGCGCTCGCGGCCGGCCCGGCGTCCTTCGCGCGGGTCGTTGTCGTCGTGGTCGTCGCCCCCGCCGTCGCCCGCGAAGAACGCATGCTCCGGCTCCGGCTCGTGCGGCTCCGGCTCGGCCCGCCAGTCGTCGCCGGGGCCGTCGTACTCGTCGTAGTACGGCTCCGCGTGCTGCGGATACGCGCTCTGCTGCTGCGGGTGCGGCGACTGCTGGTACTGCTGTTGCTGCTGCATCTGCTGCTGTTGCGACTGCTGCAGATGCTGCGGCTGTGGTGGCGGATAGGCGTCGGGCGTGGCGTAGTAGTCGGGGCTCGCCCCGCTGTACGGGTCGACCGGCGGCTGCTGCCCGTAGGGGTCGTACGGGTCATACGACAGCTGCCCGCCCTGCGAACCGTCCCAGCCACCGTTGTAGTGCTGCTGGGTATACGGGTCGGCCTGCTGCTGGGGGTACCGGGGGGCCTGCTGTCCATCCCACTGAGGCTGCTGCGCCTGGCCTCTGGAGGAACCCTGCTCTCCGTAGAGCGGGTCCTCGGGATGCCACGGTTCGGAGCCGTAGCCCCGGCCATACTCGGTCATCGATCCCCTAGAGCCGAGAGGCGGTGCGCTCCGGACCGGCAGCGCGCTTGCTGTACCCGACCCGCCTCTACTTGCACGCGCGGCTGTTCGAACGCCGCACATCGCGCGGAACGTTACCGTACCGCGATCAGATGACCACTTCGACGCTCTCGCCCGGGGGTTCCCCGGAGACGCGTTCGGTCTCCAGCGCGCTCTGCAGGATCACCACCGCGGCCGCCTGGTCGACCACCGAGCGGCCCTTCTTGCTCCGCACGCCCGAGGCCCGCAGGCCCTGGGTCGCGGTGACCGTCGACATCCGCTCATCGACCAGCCGGACCCCTACGGGTGCGATGTTCCGGGCCATCTCCTGGGCGAAGGCCCGGACCTTGGCCGCGGCCGGCCCCTCTCCCCCGTTCAGGGAGCGGGGCAGGCCGACCACGACTTCGAGGGGCTCGTACTCCTCGACGATCGCCTTGAGCCGACGGTGCGCTGCCGGGACGTCACGTCCCGGCACCGTCTCGACGGGAGTGGCGAGGACCCCGTCGGGGTCGCACGAGGCGACCCCGATACGGGCGTCCCCGACATCCACGGCGATGCGCCGGCCGCGTCGCATCTCACTCACGTGCGTCAGGCCGCCTCGGCGACGAGGCGCTCGACGGCCTCGATGGCCTCGGGCACCGCGGCGGCGTTCTGCCCGCCGCCCTGGGCGACGTCCGGCTTGCCGCCGCCACCGCCGCCGAGCGTCTTGGCGGCCGTACGGACCAGGTCACCGGCCTTGATGCCGCGCTCGCGGGCGGCCTCGTTGGTGGCGATGACCGTCACCGGGCGGCCGTTGGCCACCGTGAAGAGCGCCACCACGGCGGCACGGTCGCCCTGGATCCGGCCGCGTACGTCGAGCACCAGCTTGCGCAGATCGTCGGCGGAGGTGCCGTCCGGGACCTGACCGGCGGCCAGCGCCACACCGCGGACGTCCTTGGCGCCCTCGGCCAGCCCGGCGGCGGCCCGCAGCACCTTCTCCGCGCGGAACTTCTCGATCTCCTTCTCGGCGTCCTTCAGCTTGGCCAGGACACCGGAGATCTTCTCGGGCAGCTCCTCCGGACGTCCCTTGACCAGCTCGGTGAGCTGGGAGACGACGGTGTGCTCACGGGCCAGGAACTTGTAGGCGTCCACCCCGACCAGCGCCTCGACCCGGCGTACGCCGGAGCCGATGGAGGACTCGCCGAGCAGCTTCACCAGGCCCAGCTGAGCGGTGTTGTGGACGTGCGTGCCGCCGCACAGCTCCTTGGAGAAGTCACCGATGGTGACCACCCGGACGCGGTCGCCGTACTTCTCGCCGAATTCGGCGATGGCGCCCTGCTTCTTGGCGTCCTCCATGCTCATGACCTCGGCGTGCACATCGAGCTCACGGCCCAGCACCTCGTTGATCTTCTGCTCGACGTCCGTGAGGACCCCGCCGGGCACGGCGGCCGGCGAGCCGAAGTCGAAGCGGAAGCGACCCGGGGAGTTCTCCGAGCCGGCCTGCGCGGCCGTCGGGCCCAGCGCGTCGCGCAGCGCCTGGTGCGTGAGGTGGGTGGCGCTGTGGGCGCGGGCGATGGCACGCCGGCGGATGACGTCGATGGTGGCGTACGCGGTGGAGCCGAGCACGACCTCGCCGACCTGGACGACGCCCTTGTGGACCGTGACGCCGGGCACCGGCTGCTGGACGTCGCGGACCTCGACGACGGCGCCGGAGTCCAGCTTGATCCGGCCGGCGTCGGCGAGCTGGCCGCCGCCCTCGGCGTAGAAGGGGGTGCGGTCCAGGACGACCTCGACCTCGTCGCCCTCGTGGGCGGCGGGCGCGGAGACGCCGTTCACCAGCAGACCGACGACGGTGGACTCGCCCTCCGTGGTGCTGTAGCCGGTGAACTCCGTGGCGCCGGACTTGTCGGCGACCTCCCGGTAGGCGGACAGGTCGGCGTGACCGCTCTTCTTGGCCTGGGCGTCGGCCTTGGCGCGGTCCCGCTGCTCCTTCATCAGGCGGCGGAAGCCGTTCTCGTCCACCGAAAGGCCCTGCTCAGCGGCCATTTCGAGGGTGAGGTCGATCGGAAAGCCCCAGGTGTCGTGGAGCAGGAAGGCCTTGTCGCCGGGCAGGACCGTGCCGCCGGAGGCCTTGGTGTCGGTGACGGCGGTGTCGAGGATGTTGGTGCCGGCCTTCAGCGTCTTGACGAAGGCGGCCTCCTCGGCGAGGGCGACCGTCTCGATGCGGCGGCGGTCCTCCAGCAGCTCCGGGTACTGCTGGCCCATGGTCTTGATGACCACGTCCATCAGCTCACCGATGACCAGCCCGCCGGCCCCGAGCAGGCGCATGTTCCGGATGGCGCGGCGCATGATGCGGCGCAGGACGTAGCCGCGGCCCTCGTTGCCGGGGGTGACGCCGTCGCCGATGAGCATCGTGGACGTACGGATGTGGTCGGCGACGACGCGCAGCGAGACGTCGGAGTCGTGCGAGGCGCCGTAGTGGACACCGGAGAGCTCGGTGGCCTTGTCGATGACGACACGGAGGGTGTCCGTCTCGTACATGTTCGGGACGTCCTGCAGGATCATCGCCAGGCGCTCGAGGCCGAGGCCGGTGTCGATGTTCTTGCTGGGCAGGTCGCCGAGGATCTCGAAGTCCTCCTTGCCCGTGCCCGCGCCGCGCTCGTACTGCATGAAGACCAGGTTCCAGATCTCCACGTACCGCTCGTCGTTGACGGCCGGGCCGCCCTCGACGCCGAACTCGGGGCCACGGTCGTAGTTGATCTCGGAGCACGGGCCGCAGGGGCCGGGGACGCCCATGGACCAGTAGTTCTCCGTCTTGCCCAGGCGCTGGATGCGCTCCTTGGGTACCCCGACGACCTCGTGCCAGATGCGCTCGGCCTCGTCGTCGTCGAGGTAGACGGTGATCCAGAGCTTCTCCGGATCGAGGCCGTAGCCGCCGTCGGCCTGCGAGCTGGTCAGCAGCTCCCAGGCGTACTTGATGGCGCCTTCCTTGAAGTAGTCGCCGAAGGAGAAGTTGCCGCACATCTGGAAGAACGTGCCGTGCCGGGTGGTCTTGCCGACCTCTTCGATGTCCGGCGTACGGACGCACTTCTGGACGCTGGTGGCGCGCGGAGCGGGCGGCTTGACCTCACCGAGGAAGTACGGCTTGAAGGGGACCATGCCCGCGTTGACGAGCAGCAGCGTCGGGTCGTCCGCGATGAGCGACGCCGACGGCACGACGGTGTGCCCGCGCTCCTCGAAGAAGCGCAGCCAGCGGCGGCGGATTTCAGCCGACTCCATCAGTGGTCCTCTTTTCCATTCGGCCCGGTCAGACCGGTAGGTCCGGTTGTTCTCGTGGTTCGGTACTGCGGTTCGAGCTCCGCACGGCGCGGTGCGGGCAGCTCACGCACCTCGCTCGGCTCCCCCAGCCCCAGGGCTTCGTGCAACTGCTCTTCACGGTCCGCCATTCCCGTCCGTACGTCCAATGCAAATTGGCGCAGCCGGTGTCCGGTCTCGACGGCCTTGTCAGCGGCCTGTGCGGCGAGGCTGTCGGGCTGCAGTTTGCGCAGCTTGCGGTGGACCTTGTTGGTGGCCCACACCCCGGCGGCGGCGCCGGTGGTGAACCAGAATGCGCGGCGGAACATCGCTGTGATCAGTCCTTGGAGCGACGGTTACGGCGCCCACCACGGCGGGCGCCGGGCAGGGTACGGCCGAGGACGACGGTGCGCTCGGGCTCCGGCTCGCCCTTCTTGCCGATCGCGCGGCGCACGCCGTAGCCGAACGCCGCCACCTTGACCAGCGGACCGCCGAAGGCGGAGGAGACGGTCGAGGAGAGCGCGGAGGCGTTGGCGGTGACCTCTTGGACGTCGGCGGCAATGGCATCGACGCGGGCCAGCTGGGTGTGCGCGGAGCGGACGGTCGCGGAGGCGTCGGCAAGGAGCGGGACGGCCTGTTCGGACACCTCGGCCACCATCTTGGTGGTCGCCTTGAGGGTCTGTGCGAGCCTCACCAGCACGAGGGCGAGGAACGACACAAGGATGGCCCAGAAGACGGCCACGAGGATCCCGGCCACCTCTCCACCGGACACGTTGGCACCACTCTCCGACTGATTTGGTCTGGTCTCGTCCTGCTCGAACGGCAACCTTGACCTTATCGCGCCGTGACTGTCCGTCCGTACCCCGTTCCCCGTGGCGCTGAGCGGACGCCGGGGGAAACCGGAGGCGTGATTGTACGGTCCGCATCCTGCCGAGTACGCTCCGTGTGCCATGCGACGCCTCACGCGCCCCGGCCCTGCCTTCCGCTCCTCCCCAGCGCGTCTGCGGGCGCCGGGAAGGCCCGGGAATCTTCCCGCGGAGCTCAACGGCTTCATCGGCCGCCACGACGAACTGGCCGCGCTGGCACGACAGCTGGAGTCCGCCCGGCTGGTGACGCTCACCGGCCTCGGCGGCGTCGGCACCTCGCGGCTTGCCCGCCATGGCGCAGCAATCTTGCAGGATCGCTTCTGCGATGGGGTGTGGCTGGTCGAACTGGCCGCCCTGCGTGAGCCGCACCTCCTGGACCACGTCGTCGCCGAGGCGCTGGGAGTGAACGACCACACCGGCCGTCCGGTGCGCGCCGCGCTGTGCGACCACCTCGCCGACCGTGAACTGCTGCTGGTCCTGGACGGCTATGAGCACCTGGTCGACTCCTGTGCCGAGCTGACCGGGCAGCTGCTGCGCCGCGCTCCCGGGCTGCGGGTGCTGGCCGCGGGCCGGCGGCCGCTCGGGCTCGACGGCGAGCGGAGTATGCCGCTGTCGCCGATGAACACCACAGATGCCACCGCCCTGTTCGCCGACCGCGCCGCTTCCGTCGTCGCCGGGTTCACCGTCGGGCCGTCCGACGAGGCAGCGGTCACCGCGCTCTGCGACCGTCTCGACGGCATCCCGCTCGCGCTGGAGCTGGCCGCCGGACGGCTGCGCGCGCTGTCCGTGGACCAGGTGCTGCACCGGCTCGACGACCGATTCCGGCTGCTGACCGGCAACGCCCGCGGCGTACTGCCCCGCCACCGGACGCTGCGCACCGCGATCGGCTGGAGCCATGAGCAGTGCACGTCCGAGGAACGGCTGCTGTGGGCGCGGCTGTCGGTCTTCGCCGGGCAGTTCGATCTGGACGCGGCCGAATACGTCTGCTCGGGCCCGGAGCTGCCGTCCGGTGAACTCCTCGACGTCATCACGGAGTTGGTCGCCCAGTCGGTGCTCGCGCGCGAGGAGACCGCGACCGGGGTGCGCTACCGGATGCTGGACACCGTACGGGCCTACGGTGCGGGCTGGCTGGCGGCGACCCCCGACGGCGAGCGGCTGCGGCGCCGGCACCGCGACTGGTATCTGGGGCTGGCCACCTGGTGCGAACTGGACTGGTTCAGCCCCCGGCAGGCCGAGATCGCGGCCCGGATCGAGGCCGAGCTGCCCAATCTGCGGGTGGCGCTGGAACAGAGCCTGGAGAGCCCCGCCGATACGCACCTCGGCCAGTATCTGGCGGGCACCCTGTGGTTCTACTGGGTGGGCTGCGGGCGGCTCGCGGAGGGCCGGCACTGGCTGGACCGGGCCCTGGAACTGGAGAGCAACCACGACGAGGCGCGGCTGAAGGCGCTGTGGGTGGCCGGCTATGTCGCGGTGGTCCAGGGGGACACCGTCGGCGCGCTGGGGGCCCTGCAGGAGTGCCGCGACGAGGCCGAGCGGACCGGCAACGCCACCGCGGCCGCGTATGCGCTGCACCGCACCGGCTGTCTGGCGCTGGTCTGTGACGACCTGCCGCGCGCCGAGAAGCTGCTGCGCGCGGCGCTGCTGCGCTACCGGGAGATCGGCGAGCTCAACAGCAATGTGCTGTTGGGGCAGGTCGAGCTGGCGATGGCGGTGGCCTTCCAGGGCGAGCTGGCGGACGCGGAGCGGCTGTGCGAGGACGTCCTGGAGGTCTGCGAGGAGCACGGCGAGCGCTGGACGCTGGCGTACGCCCAGTACGTACTGGCCTTCGCGGCATGGACCCGTGGCGACGGCGAACGGGCCCGCGGGCTGCTGGAGGAGTGTCTGGCCATCGATCACACCTTCCACGACCTGCTGGGTGCGGTGCTGGCGATCGAGCTGCTGGCCCTGGTGACGCTCGGCGAGGGCGATGCGGAGGAGGCGGCGGTGCTGCAGGGCGCCGCGGGACGGATCTGGCCGTCGGTGGGGCTGCCGCTGTTCGGCTCGCGCCACTTCCACCAGCCGCATGCGCGGTGCGAGGAGGAGGCGCGTGAGCGGCTGGGAGCCGAGCGCTACGAGCACTGCCGACGCGCGGGCGAGCGGCTCGACCTGGATGCGGCGGTGACCCGGGTCCTCCGGCCCGCCGGCCTGTTGCCGGCACAGCTGCGCACGGTGCGGATCACGGCGCCGGGCACGAACGAGCCCGCCGCCTCCCCCTCCGCGAGCGGCGGGGAGACGGCGGGCTGAGCGTGGTGCTGCGCCTGCTGTGGTGCTTAGCGGGCGTAGTACTCGACGACGAGCTGCTCGTCGCAGATCACCGGGATCTCCTTGCGGTTCGGGTCCCGGTCGAGACGGAACGCCAGAGCCGGCAGGTTGACCTCCAGGTAGCGCGGGGTCTCACCATCGGTGTCGTAGCCACCCTCGCGGGCGACCTGGAAGGGGTGCTTCTCGCGGCTGCGCTCGCGGACCATCACGACGTCGCCGGGGCGGACGCGGAAGGACGGCTTGTCGACCTTGCGGTCGTTCACCGAGATGTGACCGTGGACGACCATCTGACGAGCCTGGTAGATGGTGCGGGCGACACCCGACCGCAGGACGAGCGCGTCCAGACGGCGCTCAAGCTCGATGATCAGCGCTTCGCCGGTCTTGCCTTCGACCTTCCGAGCGCGGTCGTAGGCACGCGCCATCTGGCGCTCGCTGATGTCGTACTGCGCACGCAGACGCTGCTTCTCGAGCAGCCGGACCTTGTAGTCACTGCTCTGCTTGCGGCCACGGCCGTGCTCGCCGGGCGGGTAGGGACGGGCCTCGAAGTACTTGACGGCCTTCGGCGTCAGCGCGATGCCGAGCGCGCGGGACTTCTTGACCTTGGGACGCGACTGGTTCACGTGGAACGGACCTCCGTGTAAGTTAGGTGAGGCTTACCTTAGCGCGAGGAGAACGCATGTTTCGACCTGGGATCCCCCTGCCCAGTGCACACCGCACCGAGGCGGGTCAGCCGCGTCCCGTGGAAGACACCCAGCAGCCCACTGCCGCCGAGCGCGTACGAACCCTCGTCGAGTCCAATGGTATGGCGTCTTTGAGTATCCCCGGCGTCGAGGACCCCGACGAGTCCGGTCTTTCCGCTCCCGTCTGCCGCACCGTGACACCCGCCGGAGACCTGCTGTTGCTGGTTCCAGGGGACTCTGCGGCGGCTCGGGCGGCCGCATACGCACAGGACGACGACCTGACAGCCGTGATGGAGATCACGGACGTCGCACCGGTTTCGGTGCCTCATCGCATCCGCGGACGGGCCTGGGTGGCCGGCTGGCTGACCCCCGTACGCAATGATCAGCGTGCCGAGGCCGCGATGCTGCTCGCGGAGCGGCACCCGGTCGGCGAGCTGCTCGGCATCGGTGAGGCGCTGCAGCCGGAACCCGCACCGGGCCTGTACGGGCGGACCGCCTGGATGATGCTGCACCTGGAGGTCGGCGAGGGCGCGGTGGACGATCTGTGGGGCGCCGAGCCCGTCGAGCCCGACGAGTTCGCCGCCGCGGCCCCCGATCCGCTGGCCGCCCACGAGGCGGAGCTGCTGCAGCATCTGCACACGGCGCACAGCGAGCAGGTGCGCGGGCTGTGTGCCCTGCTGGGCGACCGCGGCGAGGTCTGCGGACTGCGCGACCGTGCCGTGCCGGTGGGCCTGGACCGCTTCGGACTGCGGGTCCGCTTCACGGACGCCGAGCAGCGGTCCTTCGACGCACGGTTCGACTTCCCCGAGCCCGTGCGGGACGTGACGGAGCTGCGGCGGGCGATGCACCGGCTCTTCGAGGCGGCGGCCGAGTAGTCCGGACCGCCGGTCAACCGGCACTCCGCGGGCGCCGCCCGGTCCGGGGCCACCGGCCGGTCGGCGGCCCCGGGGCCGGGTGCGGCCGCGCCCCGGCCTGACCGGCGGGGGCTCATCGGCGGCAGCAGCCTCGCCGGAGGCCGAGGGGAGCGTCGCGGGGCTCCCGCCGAGCCGAAAGACACGGCCTAATCGGCGGCAGCCTCGCCCGAGGCCGAGCGCAGGCGGACACGGACGCGCTCGACCACATCGGCGTAGCGCGCCTCCGCGCCGTGGCGGGTCGGCTCGTAGTACCGCTTGCCGTGCACCTCGTCCGGCGCGTACTGCTGGGCCGCGATACCGCCCGGGAGGTCGTGCGGGTACTGATAGCCCTGACCGTGGCCGAGCTTCTGGGCGCCCTGGTAATGGCTGTCGCGCAGGTGGGGCGGCACCGCACCCGCCTGACCGGCCCGGACGTCCGCCAGGGCGGCGTCGATCGCCGTGTACGCGGCGTTCGACTTCGGGGCCAGGGCGAGCGCGATGGTGGCCTGGCTCAGCGTGATCCGCGCCTCCGGGAAGCCGATCATCGCCACGGCCTGGGCGGCGGCCACCGCGGTCTGCAGGGCCGTCGGATCGGCCAGGCCGATGTCCTCGCTCGCCGAGATCATCAGCCGGCGGGCGATGAAGCGCGGGTCCTCCCCCGCCTCGATCATGCGCGCGAGGTAGTGCAGCGCGGCATCGACGTCCGAGCCCCGGATGGACTTGATCAGCGCGCTGGCGACGTCGTAATGCTGGTCGCCGTCCCGGTCGTACTTCACCGCCGCCCGGTTGACGGACTCCTCCAGCGTCTGGAGGGTGATCTCCTTCTCCCCCTTGGCCAGCGCGGAGCCGGCACCGGCCTCCAGGGCCGTCAGCGCCCGCCGGGCATCGCCGCCCGCGATGCGCAGCAGATGGGCCTCGGTGTCCTCGGGGAGGGTGACCGAGCCCGCCAGCCCGCGCGCATCGGTCAGCGCACGCCCCAGCAGCCCGCGCAGATCGTCGTCCGTGAGGGGTTCGAGGGTCAGCAGCAGCGAGCGGGACAGCAGCGGCGAGATCACCGAGAAATACGGATTCTCGGTCGTCGCGGCGATCAGGGTGACCCAGCGGTTCTCCACGGCCGGCAGCAGGGAATCCTGCTGAGCCTTGCTGAAGCGGTGGATCTCGTCCAGGAAGAGAACGGTCTCCTTGCCGAAGCCGCCCGAGGCACGCCGGGCGCCGTCGATGACCGCGCGGACCTCCTTGACGCCCGCCGTGATGGCGGAGAGCTCCACGAAGCGCTTGTGCGTCGCCTGGCTGACGACATACGCGAGGGTCGTCTTGCCGATGCCCGGCGGCCCCCACAGGAACACCGAGGACGGCCCGGCGGGACCGCCGCTGCCCTCGCCGACCAGCCGGCGCAGCGGCGAGCCCGGTTTGAGCAGATGCTGCTGTCCCACGACTTCGTCGAGGGTGCGCGGACGCATCCGCACAGCGAGCGGGGACCCCGCGGGGTCCTTCTCCTGACGGTCTTCGGCGGCGGCGGTGAACAGGTCGGGCTCCACGTCCACGAGCCTATGTCACCCCACTGACAACGCCCCGGGCGCCGTCATGGACGGGCCGGGGCGCCAGGGCCGTACGAACGGGCTCAGGGACGTCTCAGAGCAGGGTGCTCCAGTACGTCGACCACCACTTGGTGAGGATCAGCAGCGCGATCACGCCGTACCAGAGGACCGGCACGACCCAGTGGAACTCCACCACCGTCCGGCGCAGCCCCGCGGGGGCCGGGATGATGCCGTGCTTGAGGTTGTGCGCGGTGGTGTACCAGAACATCAGGATGGTCACGCACCAGGTCAGCGTGCACCACAGGCACAGCGAATTGATGCTGTACAGCGACTGGGCCATCAGCCACATACAGAAGACCGCGCCGAGCAGGGTGCCGATGTTCAGCCCGATCCAGTACCAGCGGCGGAAGCGGGCGCCCGCCAGCAGGGCCATGCCGATCGCGATGACCACACCGAAGCCGACCAGGCCGGCCATCGGGTTCGGGAAGCCGAAGACCTCCGCCTGCTTGCTCTGCATGACGTTGGTGCAGGAGATGATCGGGTTGAGACTGCAGGCCGGCTTGAACGTCGGGTCCTTCAGCAGCTCGAACTTGTCCAGCGTGATGATCCAGGCCGCCAGGGTTCCGAGCGCGCCGGTGATCACCAGGAGCAGCGCGAAGCCCCGGCCGGAACCGATGGTGCCCGCGCCGCTCGCGTGTTCGTCGTCGGTGGACACGTCGTCAAGCGCTGTCGTCGTCATATCGCCGTTCCGTCGATCCCTTGGGACATGGGCTGAGCAAGCGGGCCCGCGAGCGCGGCACCGCCGTTCATTCTGCCCCAACTCCACCATGACCCACTGTGCGATGAACATAAAGACGAAGCGTCCGCACACAGCGTTCTCTCAGCTACCGCTCCGCCCCGGCCCGCCCTGCCGCCCCACCGGAGCGCGCCGCCTCCCGGGCGCCGGCACCGGAATCCCTCCTCCGGGATGAATGCGCGGCCGGCGTTGACACCGGGCGCCCGGCAGCACGAGGGGCCCGGACGGCCGATCGCCGTCCGGGCCCCTCGGGGTCTGCCTGCCGCGTGGCCTCAGCCCAGCCTGCGCCGGACCTCCTCGGCCACGCCGTCCAGCGCGACCGCGGTCTGCTCGCCGCTCTCCAGGTCCTTGAGCTGGACGACGCCCTCGGCCAGGTCCCGCTCCCCCGCGACGAGCGCCAGCCGCGCGCCGGAGCGGTTGGCGGACTTCATGGCGTTCTTCAGGCCCTTGCCGCCAAACGCGAAGTCGGTGGCGATCCCGGCCCGGCGCAGCTCGGTGACCACGCCGAACAGCACCCGGCGGGCCTCCTCGCCGAGCGGTACCGCGTACACGGCGGTGGCGGCGGGGATGTCGAGCGTGATGCCCTCCGCCTCCAGCGCCAGCACCGTACGGTCGACGCCCAGCGCCCAGCCGACGGACGGCAGTGCGGGGCCGCCGATCATCTCGGAGAGGCCGTCGTAACGGCCGCCGCCGCCCACCGCGGACTGCGAGCCGAGGCCGTCGTGGACGAACTCGAAGGTGGTGCGGGTGTAGTAGTCCAGGCCGCGCACCAGCTTTTCGTCGTCCTCGAAGGCCACGCCCGCCGTGGTCAGCAGCTCGCGCACCTGCTCGTGGTACGCCTTGCAGGCCTCGCAGAGGTAGTCGCGGAGCTTGGGCGCCCCGTCGAGCTGCTTCTGCACGGACTCGCGCTTGTCGTCCAGGACCCGAAGCGGGTTGATGTCGACCCGGCGCCGGGTGTCCTCGTCCAGGTCGAGCCCGCCCAGGAAGTCCTGCAGCGCGGCGCGGTAGACGGGACGGCACTCCTTGTCGCCCAGGGAGTTGAGCAGGATGCGGAAGTTCCGCAGGCCCAGCGCGCGGTAGGCCTGGTCGGCCAGGATGATCAACTCGGCGTCCAGCGCCGGGTCTTCGGCACCGATGGCCTCGGCGCCGACCTGGGAGAAGTGGCGGTAACGGCCCTTCTGCGGACGCTCGTAGCGGTAGTACGAACCGGAGTACCAGAGCTTGACGGGGAGGTTGCCCGCCTTGTGGAGGCTGGCCTCCAGCGCGGCGCGCAGCACGGACGCGGTGCCCTCGGGGCGCAGCGCCAGCTGGTCGCCGCCCTTGGTCTCGAAGGCGTACATCTCCTTGGTCACGATGTCGGTGGACTCACCGACCCCGCGCGCGAACAGCTCGACGTTCTCGAAGCCGGGCGTCTCGATGTAGCCGTACCCGGAGTTCTTCAGCGGCGCGGCGATCGCCTCGCGCACCGCGAGATAGGTGGCGGACTGCGGCGGAATCAGGTCGTACGTGCCCTTGGGGGCCTTGAAGGTGCTCACGGAAGCTCTCGTCACATTCCTCGTCGAGGAGCGGCGCTGAAGCCGTCTCCGAGGCCGGCGGCCACTTCCCGCAAGAAGGGGTTGGCGGCGCGCTCGCGGCCGATGGTGGTCTGGGGGCCGTGGCCGGACAGGACGACGGTCGAGTCCTCCAGCGGCAGGCACACACGCGCCAGCGACTGCAGGATCTCGGCGTGGTCGCCGCCCGGCAGGTCGGTGCGTCCGATGGAGCCGGCGAACAGCAGGTCGCCCGAGAAGAAGACCGGCGGTACGTCGGCCTGCTCGGGCATCCTGAACGTCACCGACCCCTTGGTATGGCCCGGGGCGTGCGCGACGGAGAATTCCATCCCGGCGAGTTCCAGGGCGGCACCGTCGCTCAGCTCCTTGACGTCGTCCGGCTCCCCCACGGTGAGTTCGCCCATGAGCTGCTGACCGATGGAGCGGCCGAGGGCCCGCTCGGGGTCGCTCATCATGTAGCGGTCCTCGGGGTGGATCCAGGCCGGGACGTCGTGCGCGCCGCACACCGGGACGACCGAGGCGACGTGGTCGATGTGGCCATGGGTGAGGACGACCGCGACGGGCTTGAGCCGATGCTTTCTGACCGCGTCCTCGACTCCTTGGGCAGCCTGGTGGCCCGGGTCGATGATGACGCACTCCTCGCCTGCGGCGGGGGCGACCAAGTAGCAGTTGGTGCCCCAGGCCCCGGCGGGGAACCCGGCAATCAGCACGTTCGTCCTTACGGTCGGTGTGGAGGTCGGTCCGCGGGCCGCTCCTCCGGACATCTCGGCAGCTCCAGAGCCTACCGGCGGGACTCCCGGCAGGGCGAACCCGTATACCGTACGGCCACGGCGCACGACAGCGACCGACGATCGGACAAGGAGACGACCGGTGGTCAGCAAAGATCAGCGGCGGCGGCAGCTCGCCCGGGAGAAGTACGAGCGTCAGCAGCAACGGCGGTCCACGGCCCAGCAGAAGACCAAACGCCGCCACGTGATCACCGCGTCCGTCGCGGCCGTCACGCTGGCCGCCGGCGCCGCGGTCTACGCCTCCGCCGGGCTCGCGGGCGGCAACGACCAGGAAGCCGGCCGGGCCGCAGCGACCCCGACGCCGTCCAGGGCACCGGACCCGTGCAACCGGCCCGCGAAGGGCACACCGTCGAAGAAGACCTGGTCGAAGGAGCCGGCGATGTCGGTCGACACCTCGGCCTCCTACACCGCGAAGCTGACCACGACCTGCGGCACGATCGATCTGAAGCTGGACGCCGGCAAGGCGCCGCACACCGTCAACTCCTTCGCCTTCCTGGCCGGCCAGGGCTACTTCGACCACAGCAAGTGCCACCGCCTGGTCGACCAGGGGATCCATGTCCTGCAGTGCGGCGACCCGAAGGGCACCGGCCGGGGCACGCCGGGCTACACCATCCCGGACGAGAACCTCAAGGATCCGCGGCTCAAGGGCGGCGTCTATCCGGCGGGCACGGTCGCGATGGCGAACCGCTACGACGGGGCGAGCGACAAGACCCGCAACTCCGGTGGCAGCCAGTTCTTCCTCGTCTACCAGGACAGCAAGCTGCCGCCGAACTACACACCGTTCGGTACCATCACGGGCGGTATGGACGTTCTGCAAAAGATCGCCAAGGCCGGTTCGACGACCGACCCGCAGACCCGCAACACCGCGCCCAACGCCACCGTCGTGATCGACAAGGCGTCCGTGAAGAAGTCCTGACCGGCCGGACGACCTGGGGCGGCGCTGTGGCGCCGCCCGGTGCGAACCGCGGAAATTCGTCGCGCTGGATGCGGACAGCTGACCGCCGGTCGCCTAGATTGGCGTTTGGGTAGGGTGCCTGCTCCGACGGCTGCCACCCTCACCCGCAATACAGCCCGTCGGACCGGCCAGGGCGCGGCTCTGCCGGACAGAAACTGTGGACGATGCCGGGGGGCCGCACGCCCCCGTCGGCATCATGTGGAGGAGGCGCTGTGAGCAGCGACCCATGGGGCCGCGTCGACGAGACGGGGACCGTGTACGTGCGTACCGCCGAGGGCGAGCAGGTCGTCGGATCGTGGCAGGCGGGAACTCCCGAGGAGGCCCTCGCCTACTTCGAGCGCAAGTATGAGGGCCTGGTCGTCGAGATCGGCCTCCTCGAGCGCCGGGTCAAGACCACCGACCTGTCGGCGAAGGACGCGACGACCGCGATCGAGCATCTGCGCACCCAGGTCGACGAACACCATGCGGTGGGCGATCTGGAGGCGCTGCGCAAGCGGCTGGACAAGCTCGTCGAGGCCGTCGAGTCGCGCCGCGAGGAGCGCAAGGCGCAGAAGGCCCGGCAGAGCGACGAGGCCCGGCACGCCAAGGAGAAGCTGGTCGCCGAGGCGGAGGAGCTGGCGGCCAGCGAGCAGTGGCGGGCGGCCGGCGAGCGGCTGCGCGCGCTGGTCGACACCTGGAAGGGCCTGCCGCGGCTCGACCGCAAGGCGGACGACGAGCTGTGGCACCGCTTCTCGCACGCCCGCTCGGCGTTCTCCAAGCGGCGCAAGGCGCACTTCGCGTCGCTGGACGCGCAGCGCGAGGAGTCCCGTAAGGCGAAGGAGAAGCTGGTCGCCGAGGCCGAGTCGCTGTCGAAGTCGACGGACTGGGGGGCCACCGCGGCCCGCTACCGCGAGCTGATGGCGGACTGGAAGGCCGCGGGCCGCGCCCAGCGCGAGCACGAGGACGACCTGTGGAACCGCTTCCGCGGCGCCCAGGACGTCTTCTTCCAGGCGCGCGGTGAGGTCTTCGCCGAGCGTGACACCGAGCAGCGGGAGAACCTGACCCGCAAGGAGGAGCTGGTCGTCGAGGCCGAGAAGCTGCTCCCCGTCTCGGACCTGAAGGCCGCCCGGTCGGCGTTCCGCGCGATCAACGAGCGGTGGGAGGCCATCGGCCATGTCCCGCGGGACGCCCGCCCCAAGATCGAGGGCCGGATGCACGCCGTGGAGCGCGCCATCCAGGAGGTCGAGGAGACCGAGTGGCGCCGTACTAACCCTGAGGCGCGGGCCCGCGCCGCGGGGCTGACCGGCCAGCTCCAGGACGCGGTCGACAAGCTGCAGAAGCAGATCGACACGGCTCGGGCGGCGGGCAACGACGCCAAGGCCGACAAGCTCGGCCGGGAGCTGGAGGGCCGCAAGGCGCTGCTGGACCAGGCGCTCAAGGGCCTGGAGGAGTTCGGCGGCTGAGAGCGGACCGACGAGAAGGGCCCCGGTACGGAATCCGTACCGGGGCCCTTGTCTTGCGCCGCTTACGGCCGGCGGGCCGAGGTCACGCGGTAGACGTCGTACACGCCCGCCACGCCCCGCACCGCCTTCAGCACATGCCCCAGATGCTTCGGGTCGCCCATCTCGAAGGTGAAGCGCGAGGTGGCCACGCGGTCACGGGAGGTCTGGACGGCCGCCGAGAGGATGTTGACGTGCTGGTCGGACAGGATCCGGGTGACGTCCGAGAGGAGCCGTGAGCGGTCCAGGGCCTCGACCTGGATGGCGACCAGGAAGACCGAGGACTGGGTGGGCGCCCACTCGACCTCCAGGATCCGTTCCGGCTGCCGGGACAGCGAGTCGACGTTGACGCAGTCGGCGCGGTGGACCGAGACGCCGTTGCCGCGGGTGACGAAACCGATGATGGGGTCGCCGGGAACCGGCGTACAACAGCGGGCGAGCTTGACCCACACATCGTCGACGCCCTTGACGACCACACCGGGGTCGGCGCTGGAGCGGCGCTTGGAGCGCGGCCGGATCGGGGTCGACTCGGCGATGTCCTCGGTGGCCTCGTCCTGGCCGCCGAGCGCCTGCACCAGCTTCTGGACGACGCTCTGTGCGGCAACATGGCCCTCGCCGATGGCGGCGTAGAGCGAGGAGATGTCCGGGTAGCGCATCTCGTGCGCGAGCGTGACCAGGGAGTCGCCGGTCAGGATCCGCTGGATCGGCAGGTTCTGCTTGCGCATGGCGCGCGCGATGGCGTCCTTGCCCTGCTCGATGGCCTCGTCGCGGCGCTCCTTGGAGAACCAGCCGCGGATCTTGTTGCGGGCGCGCGGGGACTTGACGAAGCCGAGCCAGTCGCGGGAGGGCCCGGCGCCCGTTGCCTTGGAGGTGAAGACCTCCACCAAGTCGCCGTTGTCCAGGGTCGATTCGAGCGGCACGAGGCGCCCGTTGACCCGCGCTCCTATCGTGCGGTGGCCGACCTCGGTGTGCACCGCGTACGCGAAGTCGACGGGGGTGGCGCCGGCCGGCAGCGCTATCACGTCGCCCTTGGGCGTGAAGACGAAGACCTCGTTGCGGGACAGGTCGAAGCGCAGCGACTCCAGGAACTCGCCCGGGTCCTCGGTCTCCTTCTGCCAGTCCAGCAACTGCCGTAGCCAGGCCATGTCGTTGACGGTGTCCTGGCCGGAGCCCTTGCCGACGCCCTTGGGCACGTCCGTGCGCACCTTGGACGTGCCGGCGACCGCCTCCTGCTTGTACTTCCAGTGGGCGGCGATGCCGTACTCGGCCCGGCGGTGCATGTCGAAGGTACGGATCTGGAGCTCAACGGGCTTGCCGCTGGGGCCGATCACCGTCGTGTGCAGCGACTGGTACATGTTGAACTTGGGCATCGCGATGTAGTCCTTGAACCGGCCGGGGACCGGATTCCATCGCGCGTGGATGGTGCCGAGGGCGGCGTAGCAGTCGCGGACGGTGTCGACGAGGACGCGGATGCCCACCAGGTCGTAGATCTCGGCGAAGTCGCGGCCGCGCACGATCATCTTCTGGTAGACGCTGTAGTAGTGCTTCGGGCGGCCGGTGACGGTGGCCTTGATGCGGGCGGCGCGCAGATCGGCCTGGACCTCGTCGGTCACTATGGCCAGATACTCATCGCGCTTGGGCGCCCGCTCGGCGACCAGCCGGACGATCTCGTCGTACATCTTGGGGTAGAGGATCGCGAAGGCGAGGTCCTCCAGCTCCCACTTGATGGTGTTCATGCCCAGGCGGTGGGCGAGCGGAGCGTAGATCTCCAGCGTCTCGCGGGCCTTCTTCTCCTGCTTCTCCCGCTTGAGGTAGCGCATGGTGCGCATGTTGTGCAGCCGGTCGGCGAGCTTGATGACCAGGACGCGCGGGTCCTTGGCCATCGCGACGACCATCTTGCGCACCGTCTCGGCCTGCGCGGCCTCGCCGAACTTGACGCGGTCGAGCTTGGTGACGCCGTCGACCAGCAGCGCGACCTGGTCGCCGAAGTCGCCCCGCAGGGTGTCCAGGCCGTATTCGGTGTCCTCGACGGTGTCGTGCAGCAGACCGGCCATCAGCGTCGCCGGGTCCATGCCCAGCTCGGCGAGGATCGTCGTCACCGCGAGCGGATGGGTGATGTAAGGGTCACCGCTCTTGCGCTTCTGGCCGCGGTGCCAGCGCTCGGCGACCTGATAGGCCCGCTCGATCTGGCGCAGCGTCGCGGTCTCGATCTTGGGGTCATTGCCGCGGACGGCCCGCAGTAGCGGCTCCAGGACCGGGTTGTACGGGCTGGAGCGCTGGACGCCTAGCCGGGCGAGCCGGGCCCGCACCCGGTTGGGTGAGCCGGAGCGGCCGGCGGGGGTGGGCGCCAGCGGCTTGGGCGCGGCGGGCTGGTCGGCCTTGGCCGGCGGCTTGGCCGCGCGGGACGGCGACGCCGGCTGGGGCGAGGAGGAGGCGGGCCCCGGCTTGGGCGCCGTAGGAGGCCCCTCGGCGGGGGTCCGGGACACGGCGGACCCGCCGGCCGGCGACCGGGGCGTGGCGGTGCCGTCGGACGCACCCTGCCGCTCGGGCTGGGGCGCGTCCGAGGAAGCCGCGTCCGCCGGCTTCGGCTCGTCCGGGCGCGCGGCGTCGGATCCCGCCGGACGCAGTCCGGGGGAGAGCGGCTGGGCCTCGTCTGGCAAGAGCACTCCTCAAGCGGTTCCGGACCCCAGGACCTCGAACGGGTCGGGGTGCCATGGTATCGACCCCGGGGCCGCGCCTCCCCCGCGGCCGGGGTTCCGTACATGACACAGCAGCAGGGGCACCCGAATTCTTCCGGATGCCCCTGATTGTGCGGAGGTGCTGTGCGCGCGTGGCTCAGACCGTGATCAGGGCCTCCAGCGGAGCGCCCTTCAGGCCCGGCTCCAGCCGCTGCCGGCCGGCCAGGAAGCCCAGCTCCAGCAGGACCGCCACGCCCGCGACCTCGGCGCCCGCCCGGCGGATGAGCTGCAGCGAGGCCTCGGCGGTGCCGCCGGTGGCGAGGACGTCGTCTATCACCAGCACCCGTTCTCCCGGGGCCAGCGCATCGGCGTGGATCTCGATCTCGGCGCTGCCGTACTCCAGCTCGTACGCCTGCCGCAGCGTCTTACGGGGCAGCTTGCCCGCCTTGCGTACGGGGACGAAGCCGACGCCGGCGCCCAGCGCGACCGGGGCGGCGAGGATGAAGCCGCGCGCCTCCAGGCCCACGACCTTGTCCACCCGATGCCGCCCGCACAGCTCGACGAACGCCTCGGTCAGCGCGCCGAAGGCGGCCGGGTCGTCCAGCAGCGGGGTGATGTCCTTGAACACCACGCCCGGCTGCGGGTGGTCCGGTACGTCCGCGATCCGGCTGAGCAGCAGCTCGCGCAGGCCTGCGGGGGCGCTCATCGGCGCTTGCCCGACGGGCGGCCGCGTCCGCGGTTGCGGGAGGCGGGCTGCTGCCGGGGGCCGACGACCGCGGCGCCGTCACCGTTCTCATCGTCCACCGCGGCGGGATCCGCATCCTGCGGGTCCTCCTGGCTCCCGCCCTTGGCCGCGGCCGCGGCACGCTTCGCCTTCACCCGCTTGGCCAGCGCCTTCATCTGCGGCTCGCGGCCCTTCAGATCGGCGACCAGCGGGGTCGCGATGAAGATCGAGGAGTACGCACCGGCGGCGAGACCGACGAACAGGGCCAGCGAGATGTCGTTGAGCATGCCCGCGCCCAGGACACCGCCGCCGACGAACAGCAGACCGGCGACCGGGAGCAGCGCCACGACGGTGGTGTTGATGGAGCGCACCAGGGTGCCGTTGATGCTGCGGTTGGCGATCTCGCCGTAGGTGAAGCGGGTCTGCTTGGTGATGTCCTTGGAGGCTTCCTTGAGGCTGTCGAAGACGACGACCGTGTCGTAGAGGGAGTAACCGAGGATCGTCAGCAGACCGATGACCGTGCCGGGGGTGACCTCGAAGCCGACCAGGGCGTAGACGCCGACCGTGATCGTCAGGTCGTGGATCAGGGCGACCAGGGCGGCCAGGGCCATCCGCCACTCGAAGGCGATGGCCAGGTAGAACACCACGAGGACCATGAAGATCCCCAGGCCCAGCCACGCCTTGTTGGCGATCTGCTCACCCCAACTCGGGCCGACCAGCTGGGTGTTGACGTCCTTGACCGGGACGTTCAGATCCTTGGCGAGCTCTTCCTGGACCGGGACCGACTGCTTGGTGTCCAGACCGCTGATCTGGATGCGCAGGGCGCCGCCGCCGAGCTTCTGCACCACGGCCTGGTGGCCGCCGGCCACCGACTCCGCCCTGTGCTGTGCCTCCGAGGCGGAGACGGAGGTCTTCGGGGTGGTGAAGACCGCGCCGCCGGAGAACTCGATGCCCATGTTCAGGCCGCGCACCGCCAGGCCGACGATGGCCACGACGGTGATGAGGATCGAGATGCCGTACCAGATCTTCCGCTTGCCGATGAAGTCGTAGCCGACCTCGCCGCGGTAGAGCCGGGCGCCGATGTTTCCGAGCTTGGACATCTCACGCCTCCTTCGTCTGGGTGGGGGCGGCGCCGCGACGACGACGCAGCGGCGGCTTGGCGCCCAGGCGCTTGGGATCGAGGCCGGACCAGTGATGGCCTTCGGAGAAGAACTTCCGCCGGGCCAGCAGCGTCATCAGGGGCTTGGTGAACAAGAAGACCACGACGACGTCGAGGACCGTGGTGAGGCCGAGCGTGAAGGCAAAGCCCTGCACCTTGCCGACGGTGACGGTGAACAGCACCGCGGCGGCCAGGAACGACACGAAGTCGGAGACCAGGATCGTACGGCGGGCCCGCGGCCAGCCCCGCTCGACGGCCGGGCGCAGGGTGCGTCCCTCGCGGATCTCGTCCCGGATGCGTTCGAAGTAGACGATGAACGAGTCGGCGGTGATACCGATGGCGACGATGGCGCCACAGACCGCCGGGAGGTTCAGCGCGAACCCGATGGCCGGGCCCAGCAACGTCATGATCGTGTACGTCAGGACCGCCGAGACGCCCAGGCTCGCCAGCGCGACCAGCGCCAGCCCCCGGTAGTAGGCGACGAGGTAGACGACGACCAGTGCGAGGCCGATGGCGCCGGCGATCAGACCGGCGTGCAGCTGCTCGCCGCCGAGCGCCGCGGTGACCGTGGTCTCGTCGTCGATCTTGAAGGAGAGCGGCAGGGCACCGTAGGAGAGCATGTTGCCGAGGTCCTCGGCGGTCTGCTGGGTGAAGCCACCGGAGATGGTGGCGTTGCCGCCCATGATGGCCTTGTCCACCGAGGGGGAGGAAACGACCGCGCCGTCCAGGACGATGCCGAACTGGTTCTGCGGCGGCGTCTTGGTGGCGAGCTTGCCGGTGATGTCTCCGAACTTCTTGCCGCCGTCGGAGGTGAAGTCCATCTGGACGATCCAGCCCTGGCCCTGCTGGGCGTCGAAGACGGCCTTGGCGTCGCTGACGTCCGTGCCCTCGACGCCGACGGGTCCGAGCACGTACTTCTGCGCGCCGTTGTCCTTGCACGCCACGATCGGGTCGGACGGCTTGGCGTTGGCGGCCTTCTCACCGGCGGTGGCGCGGCTCTTCTTCGTGGAACAGTCCAGCGCGTTGAGCTGCTTCTGGAGGGCCGGCGGGATGGCCGCGCCGCCCGGCGGCGTCGGCGGCACCTGGGGCGCGGAAGGCTTGGCCGGGCCGGGAGGGGTGGGCTTGGCGGACGGGGCCTTCTTCAGCGAGTCCGTCACCGCGCGGCCCTGCGGCGTCTGCTTGGCGCCCGGCGACTGCGGCGAAGTGGCGTGCTGCTGACCCTTGGCCTTGTCGCCCTTGCCGTTCGCTCCGCTCTGGGAGGGGCCGGGCTTGGGCTGCTCGGGGGTCTTGGCACCCGCGGTGGTGGTCAGCACCGGCCGGAACCCGAGCTGGGCCGTGGTGCCGACCTGCTGGCGGGCCTGCTTCGCGTCCGTCCCCTTGGGGATGTTCACGATGATGTGGTTGCTGCCCTGCGTCTGGACCTCGGACTCGGTCACACCGAGACCGTTGACCCGTCGCTCCATGATGCCGGCGGCGGTTTTCATGTTGGTCTCGTTGATCGCGTTGGGCTTGCCCGGCTGGTTCTGGGCCGCCAGCGTGAAGCTGGTGCCGCCGGCCAGGTCGATGCCCAGTCGCGGCGTCAGCGTGCCGGAGTAGAACATGCCTCCGACCAGCCCCGCCATGGCGATGAGGACCAGGAGCAGGGTGCGGCCCGGATGCCCCTGGCTCGCGGGCCCCCTGCGGCCCTTCTTCGGTGCTGCCACCTTCTCGTATCTCCCTGTCCAACCCCTCGGCCCGGGTTGCCGGCCGAGGAGCCACGAAGTCTTGTGGGGACGTGCCCCCGCCGGAGCCTAGACCGTCACAGAACCGCGGTGCACGACATACCACGCGTGCTCCGCGGTTCCGTGGGGGTACTACTTGGCTTCGTCGTCGCCGGACTTCTTGTCGTCCTTGGCGGTGTCCGCGTCGGCCTTGACGGTGTCCTTGGCGTCCTCGGCGGCCTTGGTGTCCTTGGCCTCGGCGGCGGCGGGCTTGTCCTCAGCGGGCTCGGCGGCCGGGGTCTCGGCCTTGCCCAGGTCGATCTTGTCGCCCTCGTCGGCCGTTTCGGTGGCCTCGCCGGCGGTGCCGCCGGTCAGCGAGGAGGCGTCGTCCGGGACGACCGGCTCGTCGCCGTGGACCGGGTCGGCACCGTCCAGGATGCGGTTGTACTCCTCGTCCGCGAGCACCGCGCCGATGGCGTTCTTGGCGTAGATCGCGTGCACGCCGGGGGCGACCTCCAGGAGGACGGTTTCCTCATGGATTTCCTTGACGGTGGCGAACATGCCGCCGATCGTCCGGACGCCGGTGCCGGCCTGCATTTCGTTGCGCATCTGCGCGGCCGCCTGCTGCTTCTTCTTGGCAGACCGGGTCATCAGGAACATGGCCCCGATGAGGACGATGAAGGGGAGGAGAGTATAGATACTCACGGGACGGAATTCCTTCGCACGACCGCGGATGCGCGGTCTCATATACGGGGGTGGGTATGCCGTCCGTACGAACGGCATCGGCGGAGTCTAGGCGAGTCCCTACCAGTGGAACAACGCCCAGCATCCCACCGCAGTTCCTGACCGTGCGAGTATCCGCGCCGTCACGCCCCGAACAAGCCCTGCTGCCCGCTTCCGCCTGATTGCTGCTGCGGCGGTACGAGGCCCAGGTGTGCCCATGCAGCCGGGGTCGCGATCCGCCCCCTGGGGGTCCTGGCCAACAGTCCTTCCCGTACGAGGAAGGGTTCGGCGACCTCCTCGACGGTCTCCCGCTCCTCCCCCACCGCGACCGCGAGGGTGGACAGGCCCACCGGGCCGCCGCCGAACAGCTTGAGCAGGGCCGTGAGCACGCCGCGGTCGAGGCGGTCCAGGCCGCGGGCGTCGACCTCGTAGACCTTGAGGGCCTGGGAGGCGATCTCGCGGGTGATCAAGCCGTCGGCCTTCACCTGGGCATAGTCGCGGACGCGGCGCAGCAGGCGGTTGGCGATACGGGGCGTGCCGCGGGAGCGGCCGGCGATCTCGGCGGCGCCCTCGGGCTCTATGTCGACGTCCAGCAGCCCGGCCGAGCGGTGGATGACCCGCTCCAGCTCGGCGGGGGCGTAGAACTCCATATGGGCGGTGAAGCCGAAGCGGTCACGCAGCGGGGGCGGCAGCAGACCGGCCCTGGTCGTGGCCCCGACCAGGGTGAACGGAGGGAGTTCAAGGGGGATGGCGGTGGCTCCCGGGCCCTTGCCGACGATCACGTCGACGCGGAAGTCCTCCATCGCCATGTAGAGCATTTCCTCGGCGGGCCGGGACATCCGGTGGATCTCGTCGAGGAAGAGGACCTCGCCCTCCTGGAGGGAGGAGAGGATCGCGGCGAGGTCACCGGCGTGCTGGATGGCGGGTCCGGAGGTGATCCGGATCGGGGCGCCCATCTCGGCGGCGATGATCATCGAGAGGGTCGTCTTGCCCAGGCCCGGCGCCCCGGACAGCAGGACATGATCGGCGGTGGCGCCACGGGCGCGGGCGGCGCGCAGCACCAGGTCGAGCTGTTCCCGCACCCGCTCCTGGCCGACGAATTCCTCAAGGTCCTTGGGCCGCAGCGCGGCCTCGACGGCGGTGTCCTCGCCGTCCGCGTCGGCCCCGACCAGCCGGTCGGGCGCGCCCGTGGCGGCGTCCTCGGCGGTGTGCGGTGCGGTGTCGTCCCAGTTCACTGCGGAATGCCTCGCGGGGTCGGGGCGGCAGGGCCGCCTGCGTGGTCGTACGGTCGGGGGCGCGGAGCCCGGCCGGCTGCGGTCATCGCGCCCGGTTCAGAGTCTGCAGGGCCGCCTTGAGCAGCTGCGGCACCTGGGGCGCACCGCCCTCGGCGACCGCCGCCTCGGCCTGCGGGGCGACCGCGGCGACCGCTTCGTCGGCCTCGCGGGTGGCATAGCCGAGCCCGATCAGGGCGGCGTGCAGCTGGTCGCGCCAGCCGGCCGTGACGGCGCTGCCGACGCCCGCGCGGGCGGTGCCCATCGGTGCGCCGAGCCGGTCCTTGAGCTCCAGGAGCAGCTTCTGTGCGCCCTTCTTGCCGATGCCGGGCACGGCGGTGAGCGTCTTCTCGTCGTCGGTGGAGACGGCGAGGCGCAGGGTGTCCGGGGAGTGCACGGCCAGCATCGCCTGGGCGAGCCGGGGGCCGACGCCGCTGGCGGTCTGCAGCAGCTCGAAGGTCTGGCGCTCGTCGTCGTCGGCGAAGCCGTAGAGGGTGAGCGAGTCCTCGCGCACGACGAGGGACGTGGCGAGCTTGGCCTGCTGGCCGATGCGCAGGGCCGACAGGGTGTTCGGCGTGCACTGGACGGCCATGCCGACACCGCCGACCTCGATGACGGCGGTGTCCGGGGCGAGGGCCGCGACCGGGCCGGAGACGAAGGCGATCATCGGGTGCCCTTCTCGGGGGTCGGCCGGCGCGGGCCGGACGACGGGATGGTGGCGGGAGCGGCGCGGCGGGCCGCGGCATGCGCCTGCTGGAGGCGGTTGAGCGCGGGGGCGCGCCAGATGTGACAGATGGCGAGGGCCAGAGCATCGGCGGCGTCGGCCGGCTTCGGCGGTGCGTCGAGCCGCAGCAGACGCGTGACCATCGCGCCGACCTGGGCCTTGTCGGCCCGGCCCGATCCGGTGACGGCGGCCTTGACCTCGCTGGGGGTGTGCAGCGCGACCGGCAGCCCGCGGCGCGCTGCGCACAGCATGGCGACCGCGCTGGCCTGGGCGGTGCCCATGACCGTACGGACGTTGTGCTGGCTGAAGACCCGCTCCACGGCGACGTACTCCGGGCGGTGCTCGTCCAGCCAGGCGTCTATCCCGCGCTCGATCTCGACGAGACGGTGGGCGATATCGGCGTCCGCGGGAGTACGGACGACGCCGACGCCGACCATCGTCAGCGGGCGCCCCGCGACCCCGTCGACCACGCCGACCCCGCAGCGCGTCAGCCCCGGGTCCACCCCCAGCACCCTCATCGGTCCCCGCCCCTCGCGCTGTCGCTCACCAGTTCTCGGTCAGGGAGCGGATGCCCCCTGATCAGCACAGTAGTGGCTGCCACTGACAAACCGACGGGCCGACGGGGTGTGTCCCCGTCGGCCCGTCAGTCGACCGAGCGTGCCACGTCCGTCAGGCGTCGACCTTGGCCATCACATCGTCCGAGACGTCGAAGTTGGCGAAGACGTTCTGCACGTCGTCGCTGTCCTCCAGCGCGTCGATCAGCTTGAAGATCTTGCGCGCGCCCTCTTCCTCCAGCTCGACCTGCATGGTCGGGACGAAGTTGGCGTCCGCCGAGTCGTAGTCGATGCCGGACTCCTGGAGGGCACTGCGGACCGCGACCAGGTCGGTGGCCTCGCTGAGCACCTCGAAGGCCTCGCCGAGGTCGTTGACCTCTTCGGCACCCGCATCCAGGACCGCGCCCAGGACGTCGTCCTCGGACAGTTCGCCCTTGGGGACGATCACCACGCCCTTGCGGTTGAACAGGTACGACACCGAACCCGGGTCGGCCATCGAACCGCCGTTGCGGGTCATGGCGACGCGGACGTCCGAGGCGGCACGGTTGCGGTTGTCGGTGAGGCACTCGATGAGCACCGCGACACCGTTGGGGCCGTACCCCTCGTACATGATGGTCTCGTACTCGGCGCCACCGGCCTCAAGACCCGCACCGCGCTTGACCGCGGAGTCGATGTTCTTGTTGGGCACCGAGCTCTTCTTGGCCTTCTGGATGGCGTCGAAGAGGGTCGGATTGCCGTCCGGGTCGGCGCCGCCGGTCCGGGCGGCGACCTCGATGTTCTTGATCAGCTTCGCGAAGAGCTTGCCGCGCTTGGCATCGATCACGGCCTTCTTGTGCTTCGTCGTAGCCCATTTAGAGTGGCCGGACATCCGCCTGTCTCCTTCGCGTAACCAACGTCTGAAACGAACGCCACAGATCCTACCGGGGACAGGTCACACGGTGTAACTCCCGCCCATCGCCCGGCCACCACGGGCGAAGCCCTAAGCGCGCCGCACCATGTCCACGAACAGGGCGTGGACCCGGTGGTCGCCGGTGAGCTCCGGGTGGAAGGACGTGGCGAGGACGTTACCCTGCCGCACGGCCACGGTGTGCCCGTCGTACGTCGCCAGGACCTCGACCGCGCCGCCGACCGACTCGACCCAGGGTGCCCGGATGAAGACACCCTCGACCGGCCCGCCGGGGACCCCGGCGATGTCGATGGCCGCCTCGAACGACTCGTTCTGCCGCCCGAAGGCGTTACGGCGCACGATCATGTCGATGCCGCCGAACGTCTCCTGGTCCTCCCGGGCGTCCAGCAGCTTGTCCGCGACCATGATCATGCCGGCGCAGGTGCCGTAGACCGGCTTGCCCGCGCGGACGAAGGCACGGAGCGGCTCCAGCATGCCGAAGACGACGGCCAGCTTGGACATGGTGGTGGACTCGCCGCCCGGGATGACCAGGCCGTCGATCTCGTCCAGTTCCTCGGGACGGCGTACCGGCCGGGCCAGGGCATCCGACTCGGCGAGCGCGGCGAGGTGCTCGCGGACGTCGCCCTGGAGGGCCAGCACACCGATGGTGGGGGTGCTCATCTATGGTCCTACCAGCCGCGGTTGGCGTAGCGCTCGGCCTCGGGGAGGGTGTCGCAGTTGATGCCGACCATGGCCTCGCCCAGGTTGCGGGAGACGTCCGCGATGACCTTCGGGTCGTCGTAGAAGGTGGTGGCCTTCACGATCGCGGCGGCGCGCTTGGCGGGGTCGCCGGACTTGAAGATGCCGGAGCCGACGAAGACGCCCTCGGCGCCGAGTTGACGCATCAGCGCGGCGTCGGCCGGGGTGGCGACGCCACCGGCGGAGAACAGCACGACCGGCAGCTTGCCGAGCTCGGCGACCTCCTTGACCAGCTCGTACGGGGCGCGCAGCTCCTTGGCGGCGGCGAACAGCTCGTTGTTGTCGTAGCCGCGCAGCCGGGCGATCTCGCCCTTGATCTGACGCATGTGGCGCACCGCCTCGACGACGTTGCCGGTGCCGGCCTCGCCCTTCGAGCGGATCATGGCCGCGCCCTCGGTGATCCGGCGCAGCGCCTCGCCCAGGTTGGTGGCACCACACACGAAGGGGGTGGTGAACGCCCACTTGTCGGAGTGGTTGACCTCGTCGGCCGGGGTGAGGACCTCGGACTCGTCGATGTAGTCGACGCCGAGCGACTGCAGGACCTGGGCCTCGACGAAGTGGCCGATGCGGGACTTGGCCATGACCGGGATGGAGACGGCGCTGATGATTCCGTCGATCATGTCGGGGTCCGACATCCGGGCCACGCCGCCGTCCTTGCGGATGTCGGCGGGGACCCGCTCCAGGGCCATGACGGCGACGGCGCCCGCGTCCTCGGCGATCTTCGCCTCTTCCGGCGTGACGACGTCCATGATCACGCCGCCCTTGAGCTGCTCGGCCATCCCGCGCTTGACGCGCGCGGTTCCGGTCTCGGGGTGCTGGGACGTGGTGGGCGTGCTGGACACGGTTTGACCTCACTCAGTGCGGGTGGCTGTACTGCTGCGCCCACACAACCGTTAGTGAGTGGCCTGGGAAAAGGGCCAATTAGAGGTCAGTGGCTCGTCACCGCTGGGACTCGCAGTCTCCGGCGCCCGTCCGCCGGGTGCCGGCTCCCGTTCAGTTCCCGGCCGAGCGGTCGTCCAGGACGGCCGGCGGCTCGTCGTCCATCTCGAAGGCCAGCGGAAACGGCGCATGGCCGGCGAGCCGCAGATAGCGCACCACCCGGTGACGGCGGACGGCGCGGGCGGCCCGTACGGCATCGTTGTGGAAACGGCGGGCCATCGGGACCCGGCGCACCGCGGCGGTGAGTTCGGTGACCGTGCGCTCACCGCCCGGAGCCTCCCGTACCGCCTCCAGCTGGGCCTCCTCGGCAAAGATGGCCCGCAGCGCCTGGCTCAGTTCGCTCTCCGCGACCTCACGGTGGTCCTCCGCGGCCTGCCGGGCCTCGTGCGCGGCCTGGTAGAGGACGATCGAGGCGGCGGGATCGAGGACCCCCGAGGTGCCCACCTCCTGCGCGACGGACGCGCGCCGGAGCAGTTGGGCGTCGAGGGCCGCCCTGGCCGCGTCGATGCGGGCGTGCAGACGGTCGAGCCGCCCGGCCGTCCAGCTCAGATAGATGCCGATGAGGACGATCGCGGCGGCGATCCAGATGAACGTGGTCACGGTGGGTCACCCTACGCGGATGCGTGCCTTGGCCTTCGCCCCACGTTGTCGGCTTTCCCGCCGCGGGCGTTGTTCGCCGTTGCGCCTGGCGGCGGGCGGGGTCCGCTGCGCGGGGCTGTCGGGTGCCGGTGACGGGCCTGCGCGGGTGGGTGTCCGGACTGCTGCGCTTTACGTCCGGACACCCACCCGCTCCGGCCCGTCCCCTCCCGTGGGGGGAAGGGGAAAAGCCAAGTGGGGGTGCACCTAGCCGGTCCGGCGCACCTCGCGGACCACACGCAAACAACCACCACAGCGGCCCGCCGCAGGCGCAACGGCGACGAACCCCCACGGCGGGACAGCCGACAACGTGGGAAACCCCGTCAATCCTTGGCCAGCCACCTGCGGGCCCGTAGCCCCATCCGTTCATCGGTGGCCACCGAGGCGGCGCCGGTGGTGACCGTTTCGTAGACGGCGAGGATGTCGGCGCCGACGGTGGACCAGTCGAAGCGGCGTACGTGGCGGGTGCCGCGTTCGCGCAGCTCCGCGAGGCGTGCGGGGTCGCCGAGGAGGCGTACCGCGGCCGTGGCCAGGGCGTCCGCGTCCTCGTTGGTGAACAGTTCCCCGGCCTCGCCCTGGTCCAGGACCTGGGCGAAGGCGTCGAGGTCGCTGGCCAGTACGGGCGCCCCGGCCGACATCGCCTCGACGAGGATGATGCCGAAGGATTCGCCGCCCGTGTTGGGCGCGACATAGACATCCACGCTGCGCAGCAGCCGGGCCTTGTCCTCGTCGCTGACCATGCCGAGGAATTCGACCCGGGAGCGCATCTCGGCGGGCAGCACCGCGACCGCCTCCTCCTCGTCACCGCGTCCGGCGACCAGCAGCCGGGCGTCCGGTACCTCGGCGAGGATCGCGGGCAGCGCCTTCATCAGGACCGGCAGGCCCTTGCGCGGTTCGTCGATCCGGCCGATGAAGCCGATCGTTTTGCCCTGCCACTCGGCCTTGGGCCCGGCCGAGGCGAAGAAGCCGACATCCACGCCGTTGGGGATCACCACAGCGTCGCCGCCGAGGTGCTCGACGAGCGTGCGGCGGGCGTATTCGCTCACCGCGATGCGTGCGCTGATCTTCTCCAGGGCGGGCTGCAGGATCGGATATGCGGCGATCATGGCCCGTGAGCGCGGGTTGGAGGTGTGGAAGGTCGCCACGATCGGGCCCTGTGCCGCCCAGCAGGCGAGCAGGCCGAGCGAGGGCGAGGCCGGTTCGTGGATGTGGATGACGTCGAAGGCGCCGTGCTGCAGCCAGCGGCGTACCCGGGCCGCGGAGAGGAAGCCGAAGTTGAGCCGGGCGACCGAGCCGTTGTACGGGACGGGGACGGCGCGGCCGGCGGAGACGACGTACGGCGGCAGGGGGGTCTCGTCGTCCGCGGGGGCCAGGACGGAGACCTCGTGGCCGAGCCGGATCAGATGGTCGGCCAGGTCCCGGATGTGGAACTGCACGCCGCCGGGGACGTCCCAGGCGTACGGGCAGACGATGCCGATCTTCACGCGGTCTCCGTTCCGGACGCCTCGGGGCCGCCCGGTGCGCCGGACTCCTCGCGCGGCTCCAGGTCGGCGAGCCAGAGCCGCTGCAGCATGTGCCAGTCCTCGGGGTGGTCGGCGATGCCGGAGGCGAACGCGTCGGCGAGCGCCTGGGTCATCTGGGCGGCCTTCTCGGCGCGGGTGCCGGTCTCCGGTGCCTCGATCTCCGGGTAGATGCGGCCGCGCATCACGGCGGTGTCGTCGTACCAGAGCGTGACGGGCAGCAGCATGGCACCGGTCTGGAGGGCGAGCACCGCCGGGCCGGCCGGCATCTTCGTGGCCTCTCCGAAGAACTTGACCTCTATCCCGGAGGCGGACAGATCACGGTCGGCGACCAGGCAGACCAGGCCGCCGGCCCGCAGCCGCCGGGCGAGCGTGCCGAAGGCGGCGCCGCCGGTGTGCGGCAGCACCTCCATGCCCAGGCCCTCGCGGTAGGCGACGAAGCGGTCGTAGAGGGATTCCGGCTTGAGGCGCTGGGCGACGGTGGTGAAGGGGACACCGAGTTTGGTGGTGACCCAGGCACCGGCGAGGTCGTAGTTGCCCATGTGCGGCAGCGCGAGGACGACGCCTCGGTCGCTGTTGAGCCCGTCCTCCAGATGGTGCACGTCCTCGGGCACGAAGCCGGTCCTTATCCGGTCCTTGCTCCAGGCCGGCAGCCGGAAGGACTCCATCCAGTAGCGCATGTACGAGCGCATCCCGGCCCGGGAGAGCTCGGCGAGCCGCTGCGGTGTGGCATCCGGGGCGACCCGGGCGAGGTTCGCCTCCAGCCGCAGGACGCCCTTGCCGCGGCGCTTCCAGACCATGTCGGCGATCCGGCGGCCGAGCCGTACGGCGGCACCCTCGGGCAGTTTCTTGACGGTGCTCCAGCCCAGCGCGTAGAGCGCATCCGTCAGCTTGCCGGTGTCGATCCGCGGCCGGCGGGTCCTGCCTGGACTCATGCGCTGTTTCCCCCTTGTGCCATGGCGTCGGCCTCGGCCGACTCCCGTCGTACCGTCACCACGCGCTGCCCGAGGGTGACGACGCTGCCGACGCCGACGACCCACAGGGCGATCGGCAGCAGAATCTCGACGCCGGGTACCCCGAACGCGTGCAGACCCGACAACCCGCAGGCGACCAGCGTGATGACCAGCCGCTCGGCGCGCTCCACCAGACCGTTGACGTTCACCGGCAGCCCGATGGCCTCGCCGCGCGCCTTGGTGTACGAGACCACCTGGCCGCTGGCGAGGCAGAAGATCGCCATCGCACAGAGCATCAGGCTGTCGCCGCGCCCCGCGTACCACAGGGCGAGCGCACCGAAGATCGCCGAGTCGGCGACCCGGTCGAGGGTGGAGTCGAGAAAGGCCCCCCAACGGCTGGAGCGCCCCAGCTGCCGCGCCATGTTGCCGTCGACCAGGTCGGAGAAGACGAACAGGGTGATGACGATCGTGCCCCAGAAGAATTCGCCCAGCGGGTAGAAGACCAGGGCGCCGGCCACCACGCCTCCGGTCCCGACGAGAGTGACCGCGTCCGGGCTGACGCCGATACGGATGAGCAGGGCGGCGAACGGCGTGAGAACACGCGTGAAGAAAGCACGCGCGTACTTGTTCAGCATGGCCTTCCCGGAGGTCGATACGGGCCGCGAGGTCAAGGGGCCACCGGCTGGCCCATCGTAGCCAGGAGGTCTTGGGCCACCACGAACGCATCGCGGCGCAGAGTGCATCCCAGGGCTCGGGGACGCCGTCGCGCGCCCGGGGGCGCACCCGGGGGCTCCACGGGCGGTGCCACAGGACCCTTGGGAGCACCGGCTCCGTGCGCCATGTATGGACGCATCATGACCTCGGTGGAAAGCTCGAATCACCGCAAAGTGTCGACCTGGAGGCGAGACACATGAGCGAGAAACCGAGTACACACCCAGGAGCCGCCGGCAGGGCATCAACGGCCGGCCAGCCCACGTCCCTGCGGAATGTGGTGCTGGTCGGCCACAGCGGATCGGGGAAGACCACCTTGGTCGAGGCCCTCGCGCTGGCATCCGGCGCGGTCAACCGGGCGGGCCGGGTCGAGGACGGCGGCTGTCTGTCCGACTACGACGAGATCGAGCACCGCCAGCAACGCTCCGTACAGCTCTCCCTGGTCCCGGTGGACTGGGGCGGAGTCAAGATCAATATCTTGGACACCCCCGGATACGCCGATTTCGTCGGGGAACTCAGGGCCGGTCTGCGCGCAGCGGACGCGGCCCTTTTCGTTGTCTCGGCGGCTGACGGCGTGGCCGGCGCGACCCGGATGGTCTGGGACGAGTGCGCGGCCGTCGGCATGCCGCGCGCGCTGGTCGTCACACACCTGGAGGCGTCCCGCGCCGACTTCGACGAGATGACCGAGCACTGCCGGACCTCGTTCGGCGGCGAGGACCCGGACGCCGTCGTCCCTCTCTACCTCCCGCTGTACGGAACACCGGGCGCCGACGGCCACTCCCCCGTACACGGCCTGATCGGCCTGCTCACCCAACGGGTCTTCGACTACTCCTCCGGCGAGCGCACCGAACGCGAACCGACGGAGGACGAGCTGCCGCAGATCGAGGCGGCCCGCAACCGCCTCATCGAGGCGATCATCGCCGAGAGCGAGGACGAGTCCTTGATGGACCGCTACCTCGGCGGCGAGGAGATCGATCTCAAGACCCTCATCGGGGACCTGGAGACGGCGGTCGCCCGCGGCACGTTCCACCCCGTGCTGGCCGCGGCCCCGGCCGCCGAGGGCTCCAAGCAGGGGCTGGGCACCGTGGAGCTGCTGGAGCTGATCAGCGGCGGCTTCCCGACCCCCGCGGAGCGCGAGGCACCCACCGTGACCAGCCCGGACGGCGCCGCGCGCCCGGCGCTGAGCTGTGACCCCGCAGGCCCGCTCGCGGCCGAGGTGGTCAAGACCTCCTCCGACCCGTACGTCGGCCGGATCTCCCTCGTCCGCGTCTTCTCCGGCACCCTGCGCCCGGACGAGACGGTGCATGTCTCCGGCCACGGGCTGCAGGACCGGGGGCACGAGGACCACGACGTCGACGAGCGGGTCGGCGCACTGTCCACCCCGTTCGGCAAGCAGCAGCGCCCACTGCCCAAGGCCATCGCCGGCGATCTGGCCTGCGTGGCGAAGCTGACCCGCGCCGAGACCGGCGACACCCTGTCCGGCAAGGACAGCCCGCTGCTGATGGAGCCCTGGACGATGCCGGACCCGCTGCTTCCGGTCGCCATCCAGGCACACAGCAAGGCCGACGAGGACAAGCTGTCGCAGGGCCTGGCCCGCCTGGTCGCGGAGGATCCGACGATGCGCCTGGAGCACAATCAGGACACCCATCAGGTGGTCCTGTGGTGCCTGGGCGAGGCGCATGTCGATGTCGCGCTGGAGCGGCTGCGGGCCCGCTACGGCGTGCAGGTGGACACGGTCGCGCACAAGGTGTCGCTGCGGGAGACCTTCGGCGCCCCCGCAGCGGGCCGCGGGCGCCATGTGAAGCAGTCCGGCGGCCACGGCCAGTTCGCGATCTGCGAGATCGAGATCGAACCGCTCCCGGGCGGCTCCGGCATCGAGTTCGTGGACAAGGTCGTGGGCGGCGCGGTGCCCCGGCAGTTCATCCCGTCCGTGGAGAAGGGCGTACGCGCCCAGGCCGAGCGCGGGGTCGCCGCCGGACATCCGCTCGTCGACATCCGCGTCACGCTGCTCGACGGCAAGGCGCACTCGGTCGACTCCTCGGACGCCGCGTTCCAGATGGCGGGCGCGCTGGCGCTGCGCGAGGCCGCCGGCGACGTCCGGATCGAACTCCTCGAACCGGTGTCCGAGGTGAGCGTGATGGTTCCGGACGATTTCGTCGGCCAGGTGATGAGCGATCTGTCGGGGCGCCGCGGCCGGGTCGTGGGTACGGAGCAGTCAGGGGCGGGCCGCACCGTGGTGCGCGCCGAGGTGCCCGAGATCGAGATCGACCGGTACGCCATCGATCTTCGCTCCCTGTCCCACGGCACCGGGCGGTTCTCCCGCGCTCACCTGCGGCATGAGCCGATGCCGCCGCCGCTCGCCGACAAGTGGCGGGAACAGGCCGAGAACGGCGCATAGTTAACGGCGGATCAGCCGTTGGAGCGGCCGCTGTCCAGCTCAACTCCCCCGGGCTGGACGGCGGCTGTACGCTGAGTGCCTGCCGTTGAACCGGGGGCGACGGCAGCACACGAGGTCACGGGCTCGAACACCGGCCCTCAGCAGGTGTGCCGTCGGCAGAAGTCGGGAAGAGCCGCATCATCGGATGCGTGCGGTGTGGGGGGCGGTAGTGGCAGACGGCTTTGACTTCAGTCCCGGGGCTCAGGTCCCGCTCTCGGGGAGCGCCGGGCAGACGGCGGCGACCCAGGCGCTGGCCTCGGCCGCCTACCGTGACAGCCCGCTCGCCGATATCTCCAAGGCCGACTCCGACTCCGGCAAGTCCGCGATCAAGAAGCCCAAGCTGTCGCTGTTCGCGCCCAACCTCGGCGAGGCGTTCTCGCGTGCGGTGCAGGTGCGGATGCTCGGCGGGGGGCGCGCCGCGCTCATCCAGTCCTTCGGGACCGAGCCGCAGACCATCGTCGAGCACTGTCTGTCCGCGACCCGCGTGCGCAAGCAGCGGGACGCGAAGCTGACGCTGCTGATGGTGCTGTTCGGACTGCTGTTCCTGCCCGGTGTGCTGCTGTGGCTGGGTGTCTTCCAGCTGCGGAAGATGCTCGCCAAGGACGGTGCGGGCCGCGGTATCTCGCTGCTCGGGGGGCTGCTGCTGACGGTGCTGGCGGGCGTCGGCCTGTTCTTCATGATCAAGCTGCCGCTCACCGGCTTCTGGCCGATGTACGCCCGCGCCATGGCCGTCGCCCCGGTGATCGGCTGGTGGTGGGCCAAGCAGATCTGCGAGAAGACCGCGGTGGCCATGCGGGAGTCGTGGAAGGGGCTGCTCGAGGGCGGCGGCGTGGCCGCGAAGATCCCCGAGGCGGTGCCCCAGGACCCGAACCAGATCGCCGCCGAAACCCTCCGGCAGAATCTCGCCAAAATCTCCGCCGAGCAGAGCAGCAACGTCGTCTTCTACGCCGGTCCCAAGGGCATACTCGGCATGGGTACGCGCTGGGGCAGTTGGCAGCTCGCGGAGGAGCTCACGCCGGCGAAGGAAGGCAGCGAGATCCACCCGTTCCGCAGCTGGGACGTCATCCGGGCGATCCACGACAAGCTGCGGCTGCTGGAGCGCAGTCCGCTGCACACCGGCGGATTCCCTTCGCCGTCCGTACGCCACTGGATCGTCTCACCGGTCGGGGAGAAGGCCGCCGCCGTCACCCGCCCCGAGGGCACCCATGTGCAGGCGTACCAGATCCGCGGGCACGAGATAGAGCGGATCTGCAACGAGCAGCAGTTCGGCAGCGGCAACCGCCACTACCTCGGCGTCCAGTTCGTCCTGTGGGACGGCCAGTTGGTGATCACCCTGATGATCACCGTCACGGTGCTGCACGAGACCCTGCGCATCGAAGTGACCGGCCACGCCCTCGGCCCGGTCAACGGCCTGTTCACGACCAAGCCCGAGCCCAAGACCAAGGACGTCGCCAAGGTCGTCAAGTTCTGGGAGACCAAGACCCAGCACCTCCCGCTCATCGAGCCGCAAGAGGTGGTCCGGCTCGCCGCGCGCGCCCCGCTGACCTGGTTCCCGCCGGTCCTGGACTTCCTCGGCGGCAATCTGACCCTCCCCGAGCCGTTCGGCCTGCGGCACGTCTGGGCCGACAAGCCCTGGCGCCACCGCTTCATGGCCGATGACGCGCTGCGTGCCGCGACCCCGGTGCTGCGCGCGGTCCACGCCGCCGCGATGAGCGTCCTCAAGGAGAACGGCGTGGACACCGAGCGCTTCACCAACCGGTCCCTGGTGCTCAGCGGCATGGTCCAGGGAGTGGAGCCGCAGAAGGCGGACGAGTACAACGCCTAGGCCCCACCCGCCCAGTGGGGCTCACGGGCTAGCGGAAGATGCCCGTGTGCCCCAGGGAGTACCGCCCCGGCTGCGGGTAGACCGCCAGCCCGTGCGGGCCCTGGCCGACGGGGATCTTGGCCAGGGTTTTGCCGGTACGGGTGTCCAGTGCGTAGACCTCGGAGTTGTAGCGGCCGGACAGCCACAGGACCTTGCCGTCGGTGGACAGGCCGCCCATGTCGGGACTGCCGCCGCCGCGGATGTGCCACTTGTCGACGAGCGCACCGGTCCTGAGGTCGAGCCGGGAGATGGAGCCCTCGCCGCGGTTGGAGACGTACATGTAGCGCGAGTCGCGGCTGACGTAGAGGCCGTGGGCGCCCTTGCCGGTCGGCATGAGCTTGGGCTGGGCGAAGGTGTCGCCGTTCAGGATCCAGATGCCGTCGGCCATCATGTCGGCGATGTACCAGGTCTTGCCGTCCGGGGAGATCTTCACGTCCTGCGGCATCGCCCCCTCGAACGGCAGCTTCTCCTTGCCGATGATCTTCATCTTCTCGGTGTCGACCTTGAGCAGCTCACCGGAGAACTCGCAGGAGACGATGAAGTACCGCCCGTCCGGCGAGAAGTCGGCGTGGTTGACGCCGCCGCAGTTGACCCGCAGCGTCCTGCGGATCTCCATGGTGTGCGGGTCGCGGAAGACCAACTGCCGGTCCATCGAGGCCATCACGATGGCGTACTTCCCGTTGGGCGTGAAGTAGAGGTTGTACGGGTCGTGGACCTTGACGGGCTTGCCGGCCTTGCCGGTGGCGGGGTCGATGGGGGTGAGGTCGTGCCCCCGGTTGTTGTTGACCCAGAGCGTCTTCAGGTCCCAGGACGGCACGACGTGCTGCGGCTGTACGCCCACCGGAATGGTCTCGATGACCTTGTAGGTCTTCGGGTCGATGACGCTGACCGTGTCGGAGCCGGTGTTGGGGACATAGATCCGCGAGGGGAAGTCCTTGACCTGCGGCGCCAGCCGGCCCGGCCGGTCCGCCGCGTAGAGGTCGTGCTCGTCCAGCAGCGGCGGCATCCCGGGCAGGCCCGGCTTGGCGGCGTTGACCGGCGCGCGTTCGACCGGCCGCGGGCTGTGCCCGGCCCGTTCGCTCTCGCCGCCGCCACAGCCCGCCACCAGCGCGCAGGCCACGGCGAGCAGCGCGGCCCGGTGGCGCGCGCGGAGACGGGGACGGTCGTGGGTACGGTTCCGGTCAGCCATCAGGTCACTAGCTCCGTTGTCGTCACCGCGCGCAGACCGCGTCGGCGGAGGCCGTCGAGGATCGGGGGCAGCGCCGCCACCGTGCCGGCGTGCCCGAGGTGGAGGCTCACGACCGAGCCCGGCTCGACCGCGTCCAGGACCGTGCGCCGGACGGCCGGGGCTCCGGGGTCGTTCGCGTCGAGGGAGTCGACGTCGTAGGACAGGACGTGCGGATAGCCGGCCTTGCGGGCCAGGGCGGTCACCAGGTCCGTGGCCCGCTGGGTCTGCGAGGGACGGAACCAGCTGCCGATGGTTCCGGTGAGCGCGCGCAGCCGGTCGGCGCACCGGGTGATCTCGGCGTAGGCCTCGGCGGCCGGCAGGGCGCAGATGTTGCGGTGGTGCATGGTGTGATTGCCCAGCTCATGGCCGCCGTCGAGGATCCGGCGGGCCATCGCGGGCTGCGCGTCGAGCCAGTCGCCGATGGCGAGCACGGTGACCTTGGCCCCGGCCCGCTCGGCCTCGCCGAGGAGGGCGGTCGCCATCTTGGGGTCGCCCCTGCCGTGGAAGGTCAGCGCGACCGCATGCCCCCGCCGCGGCCCGTGGGCGATCTGTACGGGCAGGCCGGGCGCCCGGGTCGGTGGCCGGGCGGGGGGTGTCCGGACGGGTGGGGCCTGGCCCGCAGGGGAAGCGCTCGGCCCGCCGGCGGACCGTACGGCGCCGGCGTCCTCGTCCCGGTGCGGGTCGCAGCCCGACACCAGCGCACCGGCGGCCGCGGCCGAGGCGGCCGCGCGCAGCACGGAGCGACGGTCTAGGGAAGTCACCACCCCATTAGAGAGGCAACTAATCCGAATTAGTGTGATCTGTCCGATTCATTCGGCGCGTGTCGCCTCGACCACCGGCCCCGGACGAGACCGGAGGCGCTCTACGCGGGCCAGGCGTCCGCAAGCATCGCCCGTGTGTCGGCGAGGAGTTGGGGCAGCACCTTGGTGTGCCCGACCACCGGCATGAAGTTGGTGTCGCCGCCCCAGCGCGGGACGACATGCTGGTGAAGATGGGCCGCGATCCCGGCGCCGGCGACGGTGCCCTGGTTCATCCCGATGTTGAAGCCGTGCGCCCCGGAGGCGGTGCGCAGCGCGGTCATCGCCCGCTTCGTCAGCTCGGCCAGCTCCGCGGTCTCCGCTACGTCCAGCTCCGTGTAGTCGGCGACGTGCCGGAACGGGACGATCATGAGGTGACCGCCGTTGTACGGGTACAGGTTCAGCACCGCGTAGACATGCTCGCCGCGCGCGATCACGAGGCCGTCCTCGTCCGACTTCGCGGGGATCGCGCAGAACGGACAGCCGTCGCCGGCACCCGGACCGGTCGGCTTGTTCTCACCCTGGATGTAAGCCATCCGGTGGGGCGTCCACAGGCGCTGGAAGGCGTCCTGCGTCCCGACTCCGATCTGCTGCTCCGGCTCGCTTGTCATACGGGCCAGCATATGGCTTCGCCCGTTGGCGCCGTGTCGTTGGGGCGCATACCGTAGCCCGCTCCGCGATGCTGAGCCGGTGGACAGGGAGCAGCGGCTGTGGGACTGGGAGCGAAGCGCCCAGCCGTATCTCCTTGCCGCCTCCCTCCTCTTCCTCACCTCCTACGCGGTACGGGTCCTGGTCCCCGGCCTCTCCCCCGGCTGGCAGACCTGGTGGGAGCTGGTCACCGTCGTCAGCTGGAGCTTCTTCGTCGTCGAATATCTGGCGCGGCTGGCGTTCAGCAACGACCGGCGGCACTTTCTGCGCACCCGCTGGCTGGATCTGATCGTGACCGTACTGCCCCTGCTGCGGCCGCTGCGGATCATCGACATGCACGAGCGGATGCAGCGGCGCCGGGACCACCCGAGGCTCGTCCTCGAAGCGCGGGTGATGGCATACACCGGGCTCACCTCGCTGCTGCTGGGCTTCGCCGCCAGCCTGGCCGTCTACCACGACGAGCGGTCCGCCCCGGGCGCGAACATCCACACCTTCGGCGACGCGGTGTGGTGGGCCTGCTCGACGCTGACGACGACGGGGTACGGCGATGCCACCCCCGTCACCTCGCGCGGCCGGGTGGTCGCGGTGGCGCTGATGTTCGTCGGGGTGGCGCTGGTCGGTGCGGTGGTGGGCTCCTTCTCCTCCTGGCTGCTGCGCCGCTTCCGGCAGGAGGGCGAGACATGACGGAGCCCCGGAGAGCGGTCGCTCTCCGGGGCCCTGTTGCTCACCTGGCGGGCGTCACACCTGGACGCGACGCTCCACGACGTCGAGGATCTCGGCGATCGCCTCGTCGCGCGGAATGCCGTTCTTCTGCGACCCGTCGCGGTAGCGGAAGGAGACCGCGCCGTTGGCGACGTCCTCGTCACCGGCAATGATCATGAACGGGACCTTGGCCTTCTGCGCGTTCCTGATCTTCTTCTGCATCCGGTCCGACGAGGAGTCCACCTCGATCCGCAGCCCCTTGGCCTTCGCCTGTGCGGCGAAGTCCTGCAGATACGGGACATGCGCATCGCCGATCGGGATACCGGTCGCCTGGACCGGCGCCAGCCACGCCGGGAACGCACCCGCGTAGTGCTCCAGCAGCACCGCGAAGAACCGCTCGATGGAACCGAACAGCGCGCGGTGGACCATCACCGGACGCTGCTTGGTGCCGTCGGCCGCGGTGTACTCCAGGTCGAACCGCTCCGGCAGGTTGAAGTCCAGCTGGACGGTCGACATCTGCCACGTACGACCGATGGCGTCCTTGGTCTGCACGGAGATCTTCGGGCCGTAGAACGCGGCGCCGCCCGGGTCCGGGACCAGCGGCAGCCCCTGCTTCTCGGCCACCTTCCGCAGCGTCTCGGTGGCCTCCTCCCATGCCTCGTCCGAGCCGACGAACTTCTCCGGGTCCTTGGTGGAGAGCTCCAGGTAGAAGTCGGTCAGACCGTAATCGCGCAGCAGGTCGAGGACGAAGGTGAGCGTGGCGTCCAGCTCGTCCGCCATCTGCTCCTTGGTGCAGTAGATGTGCGCGTCGTCCTGGGTGAAGCCGCGGGCGCGGGTGAGGCCGTGCACGACGCCCGACTTCTCGTACCGGTACACGGTCCCGAACTCGAAGAGGCGCAGCGGCAGTTCACGGTACGAGCGGCCGCGCGCGTCGAAGATCAGGTTGTGCATCGGGCAGTTCATGGGCTTGAGGTAGTAGTCCACGCCCTCGTCGAGCTGCATGGGCGGGTACATGCCGTCGGCGTACCAGTCCAGGTGGCCCGACTTCTCGAACAGCTTCCCCTTGGTGGCATGGGGGGTGTAGACGAACTCGTACCCCGACTCCTCGTGACGCCGCCGCGAGTAGTCCTCCATGACCCGGCGGATGATGCCGCCCTTGGGGTGGAAGACCGCCAGACCCGAACCGATGTCCTCGGGAATGGAGAACAGGTCGAGCTCCGCACCGAGCTTGCGGTGGTCGCGCTTCTCGGCCTCGGCGAGGAACTCCAGGTGTGCCTTGAGCTCGTCCTTGGTCGGCCAGGCGGTGCCGTAGATCCGCTGCAGCTGCTTGTTCTTCTCGCTGCCGCGCCAGTAGGCGGCGGCCGAGCGCATCAGCTTGAACGCCGGGATGGCACGGGTGCTGGGGAGGTGCGGACCGCGGCACAGGTCCTTCCAGCACAGCTCGCCGGTCTTCGCGTCGAGGTTGTCGTAGATGGTCAGCTCGCCGGCGCCGACCTCGGCGGAGGCGCCCTCGGCGGCGTCCGCGGCCGAGCCCTTGAGCCCGATCAGCTCGATCTTGTACGGCTCGTCGGCCAGCTCCTCGCGCGCGGCGTCATCACTGACCGACCGGCGCGCGAACTTCTGCCCGCGCTTCTGGATCTCCTGCATCTTCTTCTCGATGCGCTTGAGATCGTCGGGGTGGAACGGGGTCTCGACATCGAAGTCGTAGTAGAAGCCGTCCTTGATCGGCGGACCGATGCCGAGCTTCGCCTGCGGGAACAGCTCCTGGACGGCCTGTGCCATCACATGCGCGGTGGAGTGCCGCAGGATGTTCAGACCGTCCTCGGAAGTGATCTCGACGGGCTCGACCGCATCGCCGTCGGCGACCTCGTACGCCAGATCCTTCAGCTCTCCGGCCACCCGCGCGGCCACGACGCTGCGCTCGCCCTGGAAGAGGTCGGCGGCCGTAGTGCCCGTGGTCACCACGCGTTCTTCCCGCTCGGAATCGCGTTGGACGGTCACACGGACGTCTGACACCGGTCTCTCCTGACTCATGTCTCTTCACGTCAGCGATTGCTGCGCAGCCGAATCGTACCGATCCACCGGACCCGACCGCGAAACGGTTTCACCACCCCGGCTCGAAAGCCGCTATTCCTCGGCGCCGCACGCCTCCTCGAAAAAGTCGAGGTTCTCCTGCAGCGACTTCAGCAGCCGGTCCCGCTCCGCCTCGTCGACCTGTACGGGCGTGACATCACGGCCGCCGGTGATCCGGCGGAACCCGCCCCGGCTCTCCAGCCGCCCGCTCACCCGGATGGGCAGTCCCACCAGGTGCGCATGCCCCGCGATGCGGTAGTCCTCCTCCCCCAGCGCGACCCGCACCTGCACCACATCCGCCCCGGTGATCACCCGCAGCCGCGCCGTGCCGGGCCCGCCCGGCCGCTCCCTGCGCAGCCGTATCACCGCGCCGGTCACCCGGACCGGCAACGACGGCTCATCGCGGACGTAACGCTGGGCGGCCTGCTGCAGCGCGGGCAGATCGCCGGGCGAGAACTCCACCGGCTCGGGGCGGGCCGGGCAGCCTGCCGGAACGCCGGCCCCCGGCGACCACTCGACCGCGATCCGCACCCCCTCCGCGTCCCGCACCAGCGCGATCAGTGCCTGGACCAGCTCATGGCAGACCCCCAGCTCGACGGCCGCGTCGTAGGCCTCCATACCGCCGGTGGCCCGCTGGTAGTCGGTGGCGTCGCGGACCGCGTGCAGCGCCCGCTGCAGCCCGGCGACCGCACTGCGCCCGCCGCGCACCGGGACGAACGCGGTCAGCCGGCGCCCGGCCGCCGCCGGACCGACCAGCACCTCGCCCATGAACCCCTCGGCCTGCCGTTTGTGCCGGGCGCCGTAGTAGCCGGCCCGGCCGTACGTTCCCAGCGCCCCGGCGATCAGCATCGAGCGGGCCGCGCCGCGCAGCTGTTCCTGCGCGATCCAGTACGCGGCCCCCGAGCCGCCGTCGGGGACCTCACGCTCCCAGCGCACCTCGTCGCTGGGCACCGCGAGCCCCACCAGCACCTCGCGGGCGGAGGACGAGGAGCTCTGCGCCAGCGCCGCCAGCGCCTCCGCGAGCAGCTCCCCGCTGTCGGGGAAGCGGCGGTCGTGCGGCACCAGCAGGCTGGTGCCGCCGGCCCCGCCGGGCGGCGTCCACCGGGCGTAGTGGCCCGCGGCCCCGCCCCGGCGCCGCCAGCCGTGCCGGGCCAGCAGCGCGCTGAGCACCGCCGGATCGAGCTGCGCGGGATCCAGGAGCCGCGCATCGTATTCGTCGGTCGGCCGGTACATCAGGGTCTCCCTCCCGCCCCGACCCGCGTCATGATCTCGCAGAGCGCTCGGTCGTCGAAGATCCGCGCGGTCGGGATCCGCACGGTGGTCCTGCGCCGGCCGGTCACCGGATGGCCGGCCAGATTGATCCAGTAGCAGCAGTGCCGCAGTTCGAGACGGTCGTGGCCGGCCAGCAGCCAGTCCTCCTGGGTCCGTGGGACCAGCATCACGACCAGGATCTTGTGTACCGATACGGGCGTACGGGCCAGCTTCACCAGATGGTCGTTGTCGAGCGTGAAGGCGAAGGTCGGCCCCGGCGGGCGGGGTGCGGTCTGGTAGGTGCACTTGAGCTGCACCTTGATGGTGACTTCGTCGTCGACGGTGTGACCGGGCGCGCCATGGCTGACGTGCCAGTCGATTCCGTTGTCCGGGAAGGGCTGCGCCAGCGAACATCCGGAGGCGGCGGCGACCGCGTGCAGATAGCCCACCTGGAGGGTCTCCATGCAGGCCGTGGTGGCGAGTCCGCCGCGCTGCGGTGTGGTCAGCTGGGGCAGCAGCCCGCCCGGTTCGGGCTGCGCGAGCGTCATCGCGGGGGTGCCTTCCGGGCTGTGCCGATCGATGTGAGTGGATGACGGGGAGAAGGCGGAGCGCGTCGGCCCGTCCCTCTGTTTTTCTCCGCGTCAAGTGGTCCGCAAACAAAGACGGTTCGACCACCGCGCCTCTCGGGTATCACCAGCTCGGGTGGCGTGCATGTCATCCCCTGTACGAGCGCGAGGAGTTGGGATGATGCCGTGCTGGTATGACGGTCCACTTGCCGCCTTCGACACCGAGACCACGGGGATCGATGTCGAGCGCGACCGCATCGTCTCCGCGGCCCTGGTGGTCCAGGAGACAGCGCGTTCCGCGCCCCGGATCACCCGTTGGCTGATCAACCCGGGCGTCGAGATACCCGAGGCCGCCACGGCGGTACACGGCCTGACGGCCGACCATCTCGCGCTGCACGGCCGCTGGCCCGCGCCGGTACTGGAGGAGGTCGCGCGCGCCCTGGCCGCCCAGTCGGTGGCCGGCCGCCCGCTGGTCGTGATGAACGCCCCGTTCGATCTCACCCTCCTGGAACGCGAGTTGAGGCGGCACCGCGCCAGCTCGCTCGGCGCCTACCTGGGCGCCCATCCGCTGCGCATCCTCGATCCCCACGTCCTCGACAAACACCTGGACCGCTACCGCAAGGGCCGCCGTACGCTCACCGACCTGTGCGCGCACTACGAGGTCGAGCTGACGGACGCCCATGAGGCGGCCGCCGACGCGCTCGCATCGCTGCACGTCGTCCGGGCGCTGGGGCACCGCTACGCGGACCGTCTGGAGGGACTGCAGCCGGCGGAGCTGCACACCCGCCAGGCGCTCTGGTACGCCGCCCAGGCGCGTGGGCTGCAGGCCTGGTTCGCCCGCAGCGGCAACCCCGAAACCGTTGATCCGCATTGGCCGCTGCGTCCCGAACTCCCCGCCGCGGCCTGATCCCTCATCAGCAATTCCGGAGCGACCGGCAAAGGCACCGGACGGAATTCCCGGTGCCGTGTTCTCCAACAAAAAGAACCGGGCCGCTTTTTGGCGGCCCGGTTCTTGATCCCGGTGGGCGATACTGGGTTCGAACCAGTGACCTCTTCGGTGTGAACGAAGCGCTCTCCCACTGAGCTAATCGCCCGGGCGTCGACGAGGTTTCCCTCGTGAACGAGCAGAACAATACAGGCCGTCCGGGCCTTCCATCAAATTCCTGTTCCGCCGCGGTCCCGGACCGCCGCGCCGGGGCACCTCATCCGCGGGCCAGCCAGGCGGCAAGACCACGGCGCCCGGCCCGCATCATCAGCGCGTGATTGGCGAGGAACACCGGCCGGCCGAGCAGCGCGAACCGCCGCAGCAGCGGCTTGCAGACCTCGACGTCCTGCTCGAAGACGGCGCGGGTGCCGCCGGCGCCGGGCACCACCGTCCAGCGCGCCCAGCCGGCCAGATCTCCGCGCATCTCTATCTCCAGCACCCCCGCTCCCGGGTCCCGCACGCGCTCGCTCGCCACGACCGTCAGGTCGTACGGCAGCAGCGACCGGAAGCGGGCGGTACCGCTGCGGTCGTCGAGCGGGTTCACCTCACGGACCTGGGGCCACCACCGGGGGTATGCCTCGGCGCGTTCGAGGACGGCGTAGACGACGGTCGGCGGGGCGTTGAGCAGCCATACGCTGCGGAAGCGGTAGCGATGCAGTCGGCGAGACCAGGCGGGCATGATCCCAGTGTGCGCCCCAGCGGGGCGCGCGCACCCAACAACAGCGACAGCCCGGAGACTTGAAGTCTCCGGGCCGTCGTCCGGGGTGGGCGATACTGGGTTCGAACCAGTGACCTCTTCGGTGTGAACGAAGCGCTCTCCCACTGAGCTAATCGCCCGGGCGCACCGCCAACATTACCCCACGTCGGCGGGCGGTTCCGACCATGCCGACGTCACTCGGAGACGTGCCACGGCATCGCGAAGCCGAACTTCCAGACATAGACCGCGAGCGCCGCGGCGATGATCACCAGGCCGATGGTGGTCAGAATGATGTTGCGTCGCCGCACCGCCGGATCGAGTGCCTTCCGGGCCGCTTCCGTGACCTTCCGCTTGGTCCAGCGCAGCACCAACTGGGCCCAGACGAATTCCGTCGCCCAGATCGCCATACCGCCGAAGATCACCAGCCAGCCCGGCCCCGGCAGCGGCAGCATGATCACGCCGCCTACCACGACCGCGAGGCCGACGACGAAGACTCCGACCTGCCAGCTCAGATGCAGTGGCCGGGAGCGCTTGATGAAGTGCGGCGCTCTCGAACCGAGCGGCTGCTCGGCCGGAGCGGCGTCCTCCTCCACCGTTCCGGGCCCCCCGTTACTCTGCGTATTCATGCCCACAAACTTACCGGACGGGATGGGTCCGGCGGAGTTACCGCCGAGGACGATCTCGCAATCCGCCGGAAGAGGTACCTGAAGCCACACAAAACCGTCAGAGGGGTTTACAACGGCACCGTAGGTGGCATGTCGATTTCGCCGACGTGCGAATCCCCGAGCGCACACTGAGCGAAAGGCCCTGGCGCTTATGAACACCACGGTCAGCTGCGAGCTGCACCTGCGCCTCGTTGTGTCGAGCGAGTCCTCACTGCCTGTACCCGCGGGCCTGCGGTATGACACGGCCGATCCCTATGCCGTGCATGCCACCTTCCATACCGGAGCCGAGGAGACTGTCGAGTGGGTTTTCGCCCGCGATCTCCTCGCCGAGGGCCTGCACCGGCCCACAGGCACCGGAGACGTCCGTGTATGGCCGTCCCGGAGCCACGGACAGGGCGTTGTCTGCATCGCCCTGAGCTCGCCGGAAGGCGAAGCCCTGCTCGAGGCGCCCGCACGGGCTCTCGAGTCGTTCCTCAAAAGGACCGATGCCGCCGTACCACCCGGTACGGAGCACCGGCATTTTGATCTCGACACCGAGCTCTCCCACATCCTCGCGGAGAGCTGAGACGCAGACCGGTTACCGAAAGCACCCAACCGCTCACGCTTGCGTCCGTCCGACTCGGGGAGACGGCGCAGGACCGACAAGTTCATACGGCACACTTCGGCGTCGTCGCCGCGGACCCACCGCGGAGTCGGCGCTGAAGCTTGTTCCAGGCGCTAGAGTCGGCGACCATTCGGCAACGACACCAGGGGCGGTACCCGTCCGGCCCCACCCTGCCAGGGAGCGGAACCGTGATGATCAGCCATGACACCCGGTGCGCGCTGGAAGCGGTCGTCGATCTGCTGAACACCGCTCCGGAGGGCGAATCGCCCGGAGCGCCGGACAGCCTGACCGACCTCGCAGGCCTTGAGGACTTCGTCCGGCGCAACGACGTCAGCGACGTGGGTCCGCTCGGTGCCGGCGACCTGGCGGCCGTACGGTCCGTCCGCGAGCGGTTCGCGCGGATCTTCGCGGCCGATGACGACCGCACCGCGGCCGAACAGCTGAATTCGCTGGTCGCCTCGGCGGGCACCACACCGCAGCTGACCGATCACGACGGGTACGACTGGCACGTCCACTACTTCGCGCCGGGCGCGTCGGTCGCCGAGCATCTGGCCGCGGACGGCGGGATGGCGCTGGCCTTCATCGTCGTCGCCGGGGAGCGCGAGCGGCTGCGGCACTGCGAGGCGCCGGACTGCCGGCATGCCTTCGTCGACCTCTCCCGCAACCGCTCCCGGCGCTACTGCGACAGCCGCACCTGCGGAAACCGGCTGCATGTCGCGGCCTACCGGGCTCGGCGGCGGGAGGCCGCAGCGGGCTGAGCGCCGGGCGCGGCGCCCCGGCAGCGCGGAGCGGCGGCACCTACCGCCTCACAGGAGAAAGAGGTCGTGCACTGCCCCGAGAAGGAGCAGAAAGCCGATAACGGCGAGGAAGAGCATCAGCGGCGGCTGGGACAGCGCGAACAGGCAACCGCGCGGTTCGGGGGACGGGGCGTCGTCTTGGGCGAGGGCGCACTCATCGTTCATCTCGCGCGCATCATGACGCAGATGATCGTCCCAGTGCGCCCGATAAGCGCCTCAGCAGGGGTAGTTCATCAGATCCCGTGCTTTTTCAGGATCGCTTCGATGTCCGAGAAGTCATCCTTGGGTGCACCGCCCTTGCCCTGAGCGGCCTTCCCCTTGGGGGCCGGCTGCGCCGCACCCCGGGCGGCTCCGAGGGAGGGCGCGGAGGCGGCCGGAGCCACCGCGTCGGACCGGTCGGCCGCCGCGGCCTTGCGTTCCTTGCGGCTGCCGATCCCGCCCCTGCGGCGCTCCACTCCCCTGCTGATCATGAACAGCACGGCGGAGAGCGCGAGCACACCGAAGCCGGCCCAGACCGTGGGCTTGAAGACGATGTTGGTGACCCAGTCGATGACGCCGGTCATCACCAGGCCGACGGGGATCAGGGAAAAAGCGGCGATGCGGGTCGCGGCCAGGAACCGCTTGCGGTAAGCCGTCAGCGCGGCGATGCCCAGGCCCGCTGCCGACACCGCGGCACAGACGGTCGAGGTCAGCATCCGGTCCTCCTGCCGATGATGAGCGAGCAGGCACTCTGCTCCCTTCCATCCTGCCTTGTCCGGCCGCATGGGGGCCATGTTCCGGTACGGGCTCAGGGACATCTCGGGGTTGCGCTCCTCCGCAGGTCCCGGTTCGGCCACCGGGCCCGGGGTACCACCCGGCGTGAGCCGGGGGAGGGCTGGAAGACTGACTCCCATGAACGACGCCACCGCCTCCGCCGCCCGTACCGACCGCCCCGTTCTGGACGTGTGGTGCGAACTGCAGTGCCCGGACTGCCATGCCGCCCTGGAGGACCAGCGGGCGCTGCGGGCACGCTACGGCGACCGGCTGGACATCCGGCTGCGCCACTTCCCCCTCCCCAAGCACAAGCACGCCTACGTCGCCGCACAGGCCGCCGAGGAGGCGATCGAGCAGGGCCAGGGCCTGCAGTTCATCGAGGCGGTGCTGGCGCGTACCGACGAGCTCGCCGCACGCGGCGAGAAGCTGCTGCTGGAGATCGCCGGAGAGCTGGGGATGGACGCCGAGGAGCTGGACACCGCGCTGATCGACGGGCGGCATCTGCTGGTCGTCGACGCGGACCAGGCCGAGGGCAAGGCGATCGGGGTGACCGGGACCCCGACGTATGTGATCGGCGGCGAGCGGCTGGACGGCGGCAAGAGCCAGGAGGGGCTGCGCGCCCGTATCGAGGAGATCGCCGACCGGCTGCTGGCCGGCCAGGGCTGAGCCTCACGGGCGCTTTCCGGGCTCCCTCACAGGATCGGCTTCCACAGCAGGTACCCGGTGGGCCGGTAGCCCAGCGACGCGTAGAGGCCGAGCGCCGGCGCATTGTCCGCGTAGACGTTCAGGCCGACGGTGGTGTGGCCGGCGGCGAGGCTCTCGCGCTCGGCGACGAGCATCAGGGTGCGGCCGTGGCCGTGCCCGCGATGGGCGGGCGCAACCCGTAGGTCGACGACATAGCCGCCCGGCTGTTCCGGCATCCGCAGGGCGACCCAGATGCTGCCGACGTCCACGCCGCGACGGGCCAGGACGCGCAGCGCCTGGTCGGGCGTGTCCACACCGTCCGGCAGCAGGGCGCGATGGCCCGCGGCCGAGGTCTCCTCGGCGCGTGCGCGGGGCATCCCCTGGCCCAGCTGCGTACGGACGTGCTCGGCGAGCGCGGCGTCCCGCCAGGCCGGGTACTCCGGCTCGGTCAGCGCACGGTCGCTGCTGTCCTCGGGCAGCCGGGGCGGACCGTCGAGGGTCTTGCTCATCGTGCGGCTGCGCTCGGTGTAGCCCAGTGCCGCCGCGAGCCGCCCGGCGGCCGGGGCGCCGGCCGGGACGGTCACCTCGATCTGCCGGCAGCCCCAGCCGCGCAGCACTTCCTCGGCGGCGAGTGCGGCGACCGTGGCGCGGCCGCGTTGCCGGTCCGGCGCCTCGATGGTCAGCTCCGCGATCCGGCCGGCCGCGGGGCCGAACCGGGCGTCCGTCGACAGCCGGATCCCGCCGACCCGGCGGCTGTTGACGCAGATGTCGTACGGCCGGGCCCGGCGCCCGTCGTCGTGTCGTTCTTCCGGTCCCGCGGGGCGCAGCGTTGTCGTCACGAGGACTTTCTACCCGCCCCTGCGCGGGCCCGTCATCACCGCGGATCGAAGTCGGCGGCGGACTGCTCGTCGAAGATCCGCATGGCTTCCGCGGTCACCGGGCCCGGGCCGTCGGCGAGTTGGCGGCGGTCGATACGGGTCACGGCCTGGACGTCGCGCAGGGTGGAGGTCAGGAAGATCTCCTCGGCCCGCTCCAGGGCGTCCAGCGGCAGATCGGTCTCCTTGGCGCCGGCCCAGCTGACGGTCAGGGCACGGGTGATGCCCGCCAGGCAGCCGGAGTGCAGCGGCGGCGTGTGCAGTTCGCCGTCCAGGACGACGAAGACATTGGAGCCGGTGCCTTCGCAGAGCGCGCCGACGGTGTTGGCGAACAGCGCCTCGGAAGCGCCCCGTTCACGTGCGCGGGCCAGGGCGACGACGTTCTCGCCGTACGACGTGGTCTTCAGGCCGGTGAGCGCCCCGCGTTCGTTGCGGGTCCACGGGACGGTGACGGCGGCGGTGGTGTCGGGGCGGCGTTGGGTCTCGGAGAGCGCGATGACCAGCGTGGGACCGGCGTCGCCGCGGTCCGAGCCGAGCGGTGAGACGCCGCCGGTGTAGGTGAGCCGCAGCCGGCCCAGCGCCATCGGGTTGGCGTCGAGGACCGCCGCGCAGCCGCGCCGCACCTCGTCAAGATCGGGGTCGGGCAGCCCGAGTCCGCGGGCGGAGGTGGTCAAGCGCTCCAGATGGCGGGTGAGGGCGAAGGCGCGGCCGTGCTCGGCCTTGATGGTCTCGAAGACTCCGTCGCCGACCGTCAGCCCGTGATCGAAGACCGAGACCCGGGCGCCCTCGGCGTCCTGCAGCCCTCCGTTGAGCCAGATCTTCATCGCTTTCCTCCACTCGCCTCGTGCAGGCCCGACGCTACCGCGAGCAGCCTGCGCGCCTTCAACTCGGTCTCGGCCCACTCCCGCTCCGGATCGGAGTCCCAGATGATCCCGGCGCCGGCGCCGAAACGGAGCACCGGGCCGCCGGGCGGGGTGCGGTCGATCCAGAACGTACGGATGCCCACCGCGAGCTCGCCGGTGCGGCGGTCCGCGTCGACCCAGCCGACGCCTCCGCAGTACGGGCCGCGGGGCGCGGTCTCCAGCTCGTCGATGATCCGCAGTGCGCTGGACTTGGGGGCACCGGTGACCGATCCGGGCGGGAAGGTGGCAACCAGCAGATCCGCCCAGGCGGTCTTCTCATTCGCCTCGGCCAGTTCGCCGCGCACGGTGGAGACGAGGTGGACCAGGCCGGGGTGCTCCTCGACGGCGCACAGTGCCGGGACGGTGACGGAGCCGGTGGCGCAGACCCGGCCGAGATCGTTGCGGACCAGGTCCACGATCATCACGTTCTCCGCCCGGTCCTTCGCCGAGAGGTCCGCCGCGGTCCGGCCGGTGCCCTTGATCGGGCCGGACGCGACGGTGCGGTCGTCACGCCGCAGATACAGCTCCGGTGACGCACTGGCGATCTCGACGCCATGGCCGGGCAGCCGGATCGTGCCCGCGTACGGCGCCGGGTTACCGCGGGCCAGCACCGCGGACAGCGCGTCCACGTCGGCACGGCCGGGATCGGGCAGCGGCGCGGTCAGCACCCGGCAGAGGTTCACCTGGTAGACATCGCCGGCCGCGATGTGTTCACGGATACGCCGCACCCCGCCGGTATAGGCGTCGCGGTCCAGGGAACTGGTCCAGGCGCCGGGTGCGGGGCCGCGCCAGCCGTCGGGGGCGGGCCCGTCCGCCGCGGTGGCCGGCCGTACGTCGCCGAAGCGGGCGCAGACCACCGCGCCCTCGAAGTCGGCGGCCACGGTCCACCAGCCCGTGGAGTCCAGAGCCGCGGGATCGCTGGTCACATCCAGCAGGTCGGTGGCTATCAGGCCGCCGAAGCGTGCCATCGGAGCGAAGTCGTGCACGTCAGCGAGTCTATGGCGGCGGCCCGGACCGTGCCTGTGCCGAGCGAGCAGCGCAGCACGCTGCACAAACGCGTTTTTGTACTGGCCCCGGAATCCGCTAGAGTTCAACACGTCGCCGGGACACGCAAGCGCCCCGGAGGCCGCGTAGCTCCCGGACGTAGTCTGGGAGAGACATCTGCGGACGTAGCTCAGTTGGTAGAGCACCACCTTGCCAAGGTGGATGTCGCGAGTTCGAGTCTCGTCGTCCGCTCGATGTGGGGGATCTTCCCGAACCCCCTCACTCCTGGTGGAGTGGCCGAGAGGCGAGGCAACGGCCTGCAAAGCCGTCTACACGGGTTCAAATCCCGTCTCCACCTCCAAGGACGATTAGCTCAGCGGGAGAGCGCTTCCCTGACACGGAAGAGGTCACTGGTTCAATCCCAGTATCGTCCACTGGAATCCCCGACTGTGCTTGACCGGGGGGTCCGTCCCGCGCGATTAGCTCAGCGGGAGAGCGCTTCCCTGACACGGAAGAGGTCACTGGTTCAATCCCAGTATCGCGCACGTAGCTGCGGATCTTCGTGATCCGCGGTCCCGAGGACGATTAGCTCAGCGGGAGAGCGCTTCCCTGACACGGAAGAGGTCACTGGTTCAATCCCAGTATCGTCCACACCTGAACCCGAGGGCCGGAGCATTCGCTCCGGCCCTCGGTCGTTGTTCAGGAGGAGAAGAGCATGTGGCCGAAGCTGCGCTGGTGATGGCCATGGTGGCCATGGTGACCGTGGTGGCCCTGGTGCGGGGCGCCCCAGGCGGGGGCGGCGGGGTAGGCCTGCGGGGCGGGCGGCGGCGGGGCCTGCTGGGACCACTGTGACTCGAGACGGGTGAGCGCCTCCAGCTCCCCGTAGTCCAGGAAGATCCCCCGGCAGCCGGCGCACTGTTCTATCTGGACGCCGTTGCGGTTGTACGTCTGCATCGGCGCATGGCACTTGGGGCACTGCATCGTCGGCTCAACTCCTGTCATCCATCACGGCTCACTGAGACGCCGCCGGAACGGCGTCCCGGCGACGAGGTGTTCACCCTATGTCCGGGCCGGCGGGCGCCAAGTGGTCCGGGAGGGAAGTCATCCGGGCGCAGGCGTCGACGACCGCTGTCTCGACCTCGTCCAGGGGGCGGGAGGCGGTGGCGGCCTTGGCGACGGCGAGCGCGGCGGTCTGCACGGTCAGGGCACGGGCCGGGACCTCCAGGTCGGGCCAGGGATCGCCGGACGGCCGTACGGCAGGGCCGCCGGCGGCGCGGTAGGCGGCAAGGAAACGCGTCCAGATCTCCGGCGCGAGCAGGCCGGTGGCGAACCACGCGGCGGGGCGGGCCAGGTCCCAGGCGCTGTCGCCGCTGCCGAGGTCGTCGATGTCGATGAGGAGCCAGGGGCCGTCGGTGGCCGGGTGGCGGACGAGCTGGCCCAGGTGCAGATCGCCGTGGCAGAGGGTGCCGGCGCGCGGCGGCGGGGCGGCCTCCCGGGCCCACGGCGGCAGCAGGGCCCAGGCACGCGCGACGGCCGCGGCGGCCGCGGGCAGCGATCCGGTGCCGGGCCGGGGCGCGGACGGCGGGCCGCCGTCCGGGCCCAGGGCGGTGCGCAGGCGGGCCAGGGCGCGGGCGGCCTTGGCGGGGCCGCGCATCGGCGGTACGGGGCCGGGCAGTTGACGCGGGTCGACGGTGTGCAGACGGGCCAGCAGGTGGGCGGCGGCTTCCCAGGGCGCGGCGTCGGGGTCGTCGGGCGGAACCGGGCTGCCGTACGGCCAGCGGGTGAGGGCCCGGCCGTCCTCGGTGAAGGTGAGGAAGCCGTCGGGGGCGGTGACCGGGAGCGGGGGCAGCAGGATGCCGTGCAGCAGCGGGTGGGCGGCGATCCGTAGCCGGGCGGCCAGGTCGTGCGGGTCGCCGTCGGGGGCGTGTGCCTTGGCGACCGTACGGCCGCTGCGGACGACCGTGCCGTCGGGGCGGTCGGCGAGCACCTCGGGGGCGGTGGCCGGTGCGTCCGGCCGGGCCGTCGTCGCGGACAGGGCGGCCAGGCGGACGAGCAGTGAGGTGGTCATCGATCCCCCGAGTCCTGCGCGTGCCGGATGCGCCGTGGGTGGTGGTGCGAGCTGTGGGCGGCCCGGAGGGGGATCGTACGCGCGGTGCGCGTGGGCCGGGGCAGGGCAGGTGGCCGGGAAAACTCGACGGCCGGGCATCTCCCCAGATGCCCGGCTGTCGTGCCGTCCGCCGCACCCCCGTCCCCACGGGGTTTTCGGCCGGAGGTCCCCCGTCCCGGGCCGCTCTCCCGGGCCTGGGGTGCCGCTCAGCGCCCCAGCATTCCGGCCACGGACGACGCCTGTGTCATGACGGCTTCCCAGCCGCCGAAGACCACGGCGAGAACGATCGCCAGCGGCAGCACCATGGCCACCGCGACGAGGGGGTGGCGAGTGCCGGAGGACTGCCGGCCGAGCACGGCAACGGCTCGCCGCCCCTGCGCCCGAAGGACCGTCCGCCCTGGGATCTCCGCCATCGTCCCGCTCCCGTCGTGACTGGAGCGGCGGGCGTTGACCTCGGGGGACGAGTGCTGCGCCCGCCGCTTGAAGACAACAGTAGGCACGCGGCCACCGACGGGCGTCATGCCGTCGTACCGATTGGTCGGCCTCCAGGAGGATGACGGGTCCGCGCCCCGTGTACTCCCCTGGGTGGAGAGACGGCTCCGGGCCTTGGGGATCTCCCCCAGGGGGACGGTTGCGCTGCCTTGGCCCGCGCAACTCCTGAGGGTGACCTCGCTCACGTCGTCCGCTCCCCCGCGCACCGCTCTCGCACCCCTGCGGACTGCCGCGCCCACCCTCGCCTTCCGCCCCCCGGCCGCATCCCCGGCATCCGCCGCCAACCCGTCCCGATCCCCTTACATCCCGTCAATCCCCCTTCTGCGGCGGATCATTGGGGTCCCGTAGGGGAAGTCGGCATGCCCGGCGGCCGGTTTTCCTCCCGCACTTCGAGAATCGCACCCGCCACCGGCAATCCGGCCACCGACGCATGCGCGGCCTCTCAGCACAGCGAGCCGCCAATCCGTAAGCTGTGCCACGTCAGACGGTTGGCAGCGGAGGGGGCTCCCCACCGCAGGTAGGGGACGGACATGGCGATGATGCGGCTCCGACGCGAGGACCCGCGTGTCGTCGGGACGTTCCGGCTGCACCGCCGGCTCGGTGCGGGCGGGATGGGCGTGGTCTATCTCGGCTCGGACAAGCGCGGGCAGCGGGTGGCCCTCAAGGTGATCCGGCCGGACCTGGCGGAGGATCAGGAATTCCGCTCCCGGTTCGCACGGGAGGTCTCGGCGGCCCGGCGGATCCGCGGCGGCTGTACGGCCCGGCTGGTCGCGGCCGATCTCGATGCGGACCGCCCCTGGTTCGCCACCCAGTACGTCCCGGGGCCCTCGCTGCACGACAAGGTCAACGAGGCCGGTCCGCTGTCCCCCGCGCAGGTCGCCTCCATCGGCGCCGCGCTGTCCGAGGGGCTGTTGGCCGTCCATGACGCGGGAGTGGTGCACCGCGACCTGAAGCCGTCCAACATTCTGCTGTCGCCCAAGGGCCCGCGGATCATCGACTTCGGTATCGCCTGGGCCACCGGCGCCAGCACGCTGACCCATGTCGGTACGGCCGTCGGCTCGCCGGGATTCCTCGCACCGGAGCAGGTGCGCGGGGCCGCGGTGACACCGGCGACCGACATCTTCGCGCTGGGCGCCACCCTCGCATACGCCTGCACCGCGGACTCCCCCTTCGGGCAGGGAAGTTCGGAGGTCATGCTCTACCGCGTGGTCCACGAGGAGGCCCAGCTCGCCGGGGTGCCGGACGCGCTGGCGCCGCTGCTCGCCTCGTGTCTGGCCAAGGATCCGGCGGACCGTCCCAGCACCCTGTCGCTGTCGCTGCGCCTCAAGGAGATCGCGGCACGTGAGGCGCACGGTCCGTCGGGCGGGCCGCTGGAGAACGGGGCGGGTGCCGAGGCCGGTTGGGAGCGTGCGGAGCGCCGTCCTTCGGACCGGCCGACCGGGCAGCGGGCCGAGGAGTATGCGCGCCAGCACACCGAGCGGCGGACGGCCGGCAGCTCCTCGCCGCGTCCGCATCCGTCCCGCCCCCCGGCTTCGCGGGACGCGGTCTCCCGGCCGTCCGGTCCGGCCTCGGCCGCGGGGAAGAACCCGCGGAAGACCGGCGAGCGCACGGCACGACGTGTCCCGGCCGCACGGCCCACGGGGCGCAACGGGACGCGCACTCCGGTGCGTACGACGTCGGGCGGACGCCGTCCCGGCCCCGACCGCAGGCTGCTGCGCCAGCGCGTGATCGTGTTCGTGGTGGTGACCCTGCTGGTGGCGCTCGGTATCGCGGCCGCTCAGGGGTGCCAGGGGCCGGCCCATGGGCTGGGTGTGGAGCGGCCGGTGCCGGTCGCCCCGTCCGGAGGCGTGGACGGGCCCTACGGGGTGGGGGAACAAAACCACTAGGGGAGGCGGATGCCCCCTGCGGGCCTCAACGCGGCGGGTTCGGGGCGGTATTCCCGTGGGGCATGGAGTTCGGGGCGGTATTCCCGTGGAGTTCGGGGCGGTATTCCCGTGGGGTTCCGGGTGGTGTTCCCATGGAGTCCGGGGCGGTATTCCCGTGGAGGGGCACTGGCCGGGCGGGCTGACCGGGCAGGGCGCAGACACGCCCTAAGCGGGCCCGCCCGTCGCCACCGCGTAGAACGCGACCGCGGCGGCCGCTCCGACGTTGAGCGAGTCCACGCCGTGTGCCATCGGGATGCGGACCCATTCGTCGGCGGCCCGCAGCGCGCCGGTGCTCAGACCGCCGCCCTCCGCGCCCAGCATCAGGGCGGCACGCTCCAGGGTGTGCGGAGCGGCCTCCTCGATGGCGGTGGCCTTCTCGGCCGGGGTGAGAGCGAGCAGCTTGAAGCCCGCTTCCCGTACGGCGGCCAGATCCCGGGGCCAGCTCTCCAGGCGGGCGTACGGCACGGAGAACACCGCGCCCATGGAGACCTTCACCGAGCGGCGGTAGAGCGGATCGGCACAGTCCGGGGAGAGCAGCACCGCGTCCATGCCCAGGGCCGCCGCGCTGCGGAAGATCGCACCGATGTTGGTGTGGTCGTTGACCGCTTCCATGACGACGATGCGCCGGGCCCCGGCGAGGAGTTCGGTGGCGTCCGGCAGCGGCTTGCGCTGCATGGAGGCCAGCGCGCCGCGGTGCACGTGGTAGCCGGTCACCCGCTCGGCGAGGGCCGGGCTGACGGCGTAGACCGGTGCCGGGACCTCGTCGATCACATCGCGCATGACGTCGACCCACTTGGCCGAGAGCAGCATGGAGCGCATCGCGTAGCCGGCGTGCCGGGCGCGCCGGATGACCTTCTCGCCCTCGGCGATGAAGAGCCCTTCAGCGGGCTCGCGCCGGCGCCGCAGCTCGACGTCGGTCAGGCCGGTGTAGTCGGCCAGCCGCGGGTCGTCCGGGTCATCGACGGTGATGATTTCTGCCACGGGGAGAGAGTGCCTTGTCGGTGTCGGGGTTCCCATACCTCGTACGGGATCGGTTACCTGTGGGTAGGAGCGGTCGCGACGGCGACGACATCGCCGATGACGATGACCGCCGGGGGACGTACGCCCTCGGCTCGTACGGTCTCGCCGAGGGTCGCGAGGGTGGCGTCGACCCGGCGCTGGGCCGCGGTGGTCCCCTCCTGGATGACGGCGGCCGGGGTCTCGGCGGCGCGGCCGTGCTCGATCAGCTTGGCGGCGATGGCGCCGCTGTTCTCCACGCCCATCAGGACCACGAGGGTGCCGCGCAGCTTGGCGAGCGCGGGCCAGTCCACCAGCGAGCGTTCGTCGTCGGGGGCGACATGGCCGCTGACGACGGTGAACTCGTGGGCGACTCCGCGGTGGGTGACCGGGATGCCCGCGGCGCCGGGCACGGAGATGGTGCTGGAAATGCCGGGGACGACGGTGCAGGGGATGCCGGCGTCGGCGAGCGCCTGGGCCTCTTCCATGCCGCGGCCGAAGACGAACGGGTCGCCCCCCTTGAGCCGGACCACGGCCTTGCCGGCCTTGGCGTGCTCGATCAGCGCGTTGTTGATGGCCTCCTGAGCCATGAACCGGCCGTAGGGGATCTTCGCGGCGTCGATGACCTCGACGTGCGGCGGGAGTTCGGCGAGCAGATCGCGGGGGCCGAGCCGGTCGGCGATCACGACATCCGCCTCGGCGAGCAGCCGGCGGCCGCGGACGGTGATCAGGTCGGGGTCGCCGGGGCCGCCGCCGACCAGGGCCACGCCCGGGGTGTGCGGGCGGCGGTGGTGCGGGGCGGCGAGGCTGCCGTCCCGGAGCCCCTCGACGATCGCGTCGCGCACGGCGGCGGAGCGGCGCGGGTCGCGGCCGGTGAGCACGGCGACGGTGACGCCCTCGCTGCGGCCGGTGGCCGGGGTCCAGGCGGTGGCCGCCTCGGCGTCGTCGGAGCGCACACACCACACCCGGCGGTCCTCGGCCTCCTGGGACGCGGTGGCGTTGGCCTCCGGGTCGTCGGTGGAGATCAGGGCGTACCAGGCGTCGGCGAGGTCGCCGTCCTGGTAGCGGCGGCGCTCCCAGCGGATCTCACCGGCGTCGGCCATCGCCTCGACGGACGGTGTGGCGGACGGGGAGATCAGCAGGACATCCGCGCCCGCGGCGACGAGGGACGGGAGCCGGCGCTGGGCGACCTGTCCGGCGCCCAGGACGACCACCCGGCGGCCGGACAACCGCAGTCCGACGGGGTAGGCGGCGTGTTCGGCGACGTGCTCAGCCATGGCGGTACGGCTCCTTGTGCGGATGATGCGAATACGGCGGCCGGCTCAGCCGCTGCGGCGCCGGAGCGGCTGGTGAAGGGTGGTACAGCCCTGGGACGGTACGGCCCCGGCCCACAGCCTATGGGGCTGCGGGCCGGGGGTCATGCGGGGGCGGTGGCTGCCCCGCTCAGCTCTTCTCGGTGACTCCGGCGGAGTCGAAGGTGGCGACCTCGTGCATGGCGCGGGCGGCGCTCTGCACGACGGGCAGCGCGAGGAGGGCACCGGTGCCCTCACCCAGCCGCAGATCGAGGTCGACCAGCGGGCGCAGACCCAGCTTGTTCAGGGCCGCGACATGGCCGGGCTCGGCGCTGCGGTGGCCGGCGATGCAGGCGGCCAGCGCCTCGGGGGCGATGGCACGGGCCACCAGGGCGGCGGCGCCGGCGCTGACCCCGTCGAGGATCACCGGCGTACGCAGCGAGGCGCCGCCGAGGATCAGTCCGACGAGGGCGGCGTGCTCCAGGCCGCCGATCGCGCTGAGGACACCGATGGGGTCGGCGGGGTCGGGCTGGTGGAGCTCCAGGGCGCGGCGGATGACATCGACCTTGCGGGCGTGCGTCTCGTCGTTGATGCCGGTGCCGCGGCCGGTGACCTCGGCCGGGTCGACGCCGGTGTAGACGGAGATCAGCGCGGCGGAGGTGGTGGTGTTGGCGATGCCCATCTCACCCGTGAGCAGCGCCTTGTTGCCGGCCGCGACGAGGTCACGGGCGGTGTCGATACCGACCTCGATCGCCTTGAGCACGTCCTCCTGAGTCATCGCCGGGCCCGCCGTGAAGTCGGCGGTGCCGGCGCGGACCTTGCGCGGCAGCAGACCGGGGGTGGCGGGGAGGTCGCACGCGACACCGACGTCCACGACACAGACCTCGGCGCCGACCTGGTTGGCGAAGGCGTTGCAGACCGCGCCGCCGCCCAGGAAGTTGGCCACCATCTGGCCGGTGACCTCCTGGGGCCAGGGGGTCACGCCCTGGGCGTGCACCCCGTGGTCACCGGCGAAGATCGCGACGGCGGCCGGCTCCGGGATCGGCGGCGGGCACTTGCGGGACAGCCCGGACAGCTGCGCGGAGATGATCTCCAGCATGCCCAGCGCCCCGGCCGGCTTGGTCATCCGCTTCTGCCGCTCCCAGGCCTCGCCGAGCGCCTTGGCGTCCAGCGGGCGGATGCCCTGCAGGGTCTCCTGGAGGAGGTCGTGCGGGCTCTCGCCGGGCAGCGCGCGCCGGCCGTAGGTCTCCTCGTGGACGACCCAGGACAGCGGGCGGCGCTTGGACCAGCCGGCCTGCAGCAGCTCGGGCTCCTCCGGGAACTCGTCGACGTAACCGATGCACAGATACGCGACGACTTCGAGGTGCTCGGGCAGGCCCAGTTCGCGGACCATCTCCCGCTCGTCGAAGAAACTCACCCAGCCGACGCCCAGGCCCTCGGCGCGGGCGGCGAGCCAGAGGTTCTCGACGGCGAGCGCGGAGGAGTACGGGGCCATCTGGGGCTGGGTGTGCCGACCGAGGGTGTGCCGGCCGCCGCGGGTGGAGTCGGCGGTGACGACGATGTTCACGGGCGTTTCGAGGATCGCCTCGATCTTCAGCTCGCGGAACTGCTTGGCGCGCGCCTTGGGCAGCGACTTGGCATAGGCCTCCCGCTGCGCCGTCGCGAGCTGGTGCATCTTCTCGCGGGTCTCGTCCGAGCGGATGACGACGAAGTCCCAGGGCTGGGAGTGGCCGACGCTGGGGGCGGTGTGAGCCGCTTCCAGCACGCGCAGCAGCACCTCGTTGGGGATGGGGTCGCCGCGGAAGCCGTTGCGGATGTCGCGGCGTTCGCGCATCACGCGGTGCACGGCGGCGCGCTCGGAGTCGTCGTACCCGGCGGCCGGGGACGGCATATCGGCTGCGTCGGGCGCCACGGGGCCGGAGCCGTCGGGTGCCGGCTGCTCACCGTCCGTCTGCGGCTGGTCGTCGCCGAGCTGGACGAGTTCGGCCGCGTCCAGCTGCTGGGGCCTCTCGTCGGCGGGGGCGTCGGCGGCGGGGACGCTGTCGGGCGCGGGCCCGGCCGTCGAGGGCTCTTCGGCGGCGGTCTGCGGGGTCGGGTCGTCCGCGGTGGACGGCTCGCCGGAGGCCTGGGCCGGGATGTGGACGGCAACGGGCCGGGCGTCCGCGGGCAGATCCGCGAGGTCGCCGGGCTCGGCTGCCTCCACGGTCCCGTCGGTCTCCGCGGGCTCGTCGGTCTCCACGGTCCCGTCGGTCGTCGCGTCCGCGGCGGGGCCTGCATCCAAGGACGCCCCGGCCATCGGGTCGTCCGCCTCGCCGAGCTGATCCGGGTCGTCGGGGCCGGCCCCCACGGGCACCTGCTCGTCGACGGCGTCCGCGCTCTGCGGCGCGGCCTCCGGTGCGGGCGTCTCGGCGGCCGGCTGCCCCGCGGTGTCCACGGGGGCAGCGGGCTGCGGCTGTCCGGCGGCCGGTTCCTGCGTCTCGGGCGGCTCTATGACCGTCTGCTCCAGGGGAGCGCCACTCTCGGTGACGGGCAGCGCGACGGGGCCCTGGGGAGCAGCGACGGGGGCGGGGGCGGCGATGGGGAAGTCGTCGGTACCGGCCTCGGGCGCGACGGTGTCGGGCTGCGGCTGGGGCTCGTCGGCGGCGGGGGCCGGGGCTGCGGGCTGGAGCCGACCGGCGGCCTCGGGCCCGGCGACGGCCTCTCCCAGGTCGGCGGGCTGCGGTGTTTGGGCCGGGTCGGCGGCGGCGTCGGCCGGCTGCCCGGATGCGGGCTCCCCGGCCGGGTCGACGGCTTCGACCGCGACAGGGGCCGGGGCCCCGGCGGACTGCGCCTGCGCGTCGGGCTCGGCTCCGGCTTCGGCGGACCCACCCTGTTCCGCAGGCTGCTGCGGGATTTCGGCGGCCACGGCCTCGGGGTGCTGGGCGGCCACGGCACCGGCGTCCGGTACGGGCAGCACGTCCGGTGCGGCGGCCTCCGGCAGAGCGGCCTCCGCCTCGGCCGTTCCGTCCTGACCGGGCGCGGCCGCGTCGGGCAGGGCGTCCGCCGTCACGTCCTGGGGCTGCGCCGGCGCCGCTGCCCCGGCCGGGGCGTCCTGCACGGCATCGGTGGGTTCCGCGGTGACGGCCGCGCCGTCACCGGTCTCCGCCGCGCCCTCGGCCGGCAGCGGCATCGGCATCGGCTGCAGCTGTTCGGCGGGCGGTACGGCCTCGGTGACGGGTGCGGAGGGCGCCTCGGGGGCGACCGATTCTGCAAGGGGGGCCGACGCCGCCTGGGCCACGGCCTCGTTCCACGACGGCACCTGCGACGGGATCTCGCCGAGCTGCGGGCCGGGCAACGGGCCCTGACCTGCGGCCCCGTAGGTCTGCTCGGCGGACAACTGCCCGCCGTAGGGCTGCTCGCCATAGGGCTGCCCACCGTACGGCGGCGTCGCATAGCCCTGCTCCACCGCGGCCGCGTCCCCGAAGGGCTGCTCGGCGTAGGGCAGGCCCGCGTCGGCCGGCGGGCCGGACAGCGGCTGTTCGCCCAGCGCGGCCTCGGGGGCCCCGGCCGGGACGTCGAAGTATTCGGGTCCGCCGGTGGGCGGTCCCGCGTGCCGCGCGGGCTGTGCGGGGGCATCGGCCGGTCCGCGGTCGGCGAGCGAACGGACCACTCCGCCGGTCGCATCGGGGACGGGCGGACCCATGTGCAGCGGACGGCGCTGGGGCGTGGCGGGCGCCGCGGCGCGGACCTGCTGTTCCGGTGCCGCGGGCTGCGGGATTCGCACGGCGCTGAGGTCGACGGAACCGGAGTCCCGGCCGCCGCTCTCGTGGTCGCCGGCCTGGGCGGGCATCGGCTCGAAGCCGGTGGCTCCCTGGTCGGCCGGGTCGAACGGCGCGGCCTGCTGGGGCTGCTGGTCCGGACCCTGGTGGGTCTCCTGCGGCTGCGGGAGCGGCTGGGGTGCCGGCTGCTCGCTCCAGGCGCCCTGGGCACCCGGCATCAGCAGCAGATCGTCGTCCTCGACGACGCCTTCGGCCTGGTCGAGATAGGGGTATTCGCCGGGAGGGGGCACCATGCCCGGCAGCTCCGTCGGTCCGGCGTCGGCAGGGGAGGGAGCGGCCGCCGGCTGCGGCTGCCCGGGATGTCCGCCTGCGTTCTCCGGCTGTCCCTCGCCCGGGACCTGGCCGGTGTCGGTCATGCGTACCCCTCGCCCATTGGTAGTGCTCCTTCCAACCGCTCGTGCGACGCGCTCGACCGGGGCGCGCCGACGCCCGATAGCTAGAACGAGCGAGCACGCCTCGCGGCACGTCCGCTCTCCAGAGCTTCATATTCGGCCAAAACCACGGCATTTTCCGGATATTGGCGTACGAAGCCGAATGCGGAACGGCGGCGCAACGATCCGCCAGCCTACCTCGCGCGGGTTGCCGTGCTGGTCATGGGTGAGAAACGCGATAGCCGCTGAGCAAAAACACCACGGCCCGCTCGCGTTCGACCCAGACGGAAGTGTCCAGGTCCACGGACTGCAGCAGCGCGCACTCGACTTCGTAGCCGCCGTCGGCCAGCGCCCGGCCCAGCGCTTCGGCCTCGTCGCGGGTGGCGGCGTGGGTGACGATCCGTTCGGGGCGGCGGGCCGCGCAGGCGGTGACGACGTCCACTCCCCCGCCGCCGACCCGGATCACATCGGGCTCGGGCAGATCCTCCAGGATCTGCGGCGCCCGCCCGTGCACGACCTGGAGTTGGACGCCGTGGCGCCGGGCGAGGGCGGCGGTGCGTCCGCAGGCGTCCGGATCCGCGTCCACCGCGAGGACGGCGGCACCGAAGCGCGCGGCCTCCACGGCGGCGGCTCCGCTGCCCGCGCCGATGTCCCAGACCAGATCGCCCACCTGCGGCCCGAGGCGGGCGAGTTGTGCGGTACGCAGCTGGACGGACTCGCCCTCGCCCAGGGCGCCGCCGTAGGCACTGGCCGGAAGTCCCCAGCCGCGCGCGCCCGTCGGATGACCCGCCTCGCGGCCGGCGATCCAGCCGGTTCCCTGGGCCGCGGCACCGCCGGGCGAACCACCGACGACAATGACGACATTGGGGTCACGCCAGACATGGTCGGCGACCTTGTCGGATGTGAGTACTGTCACCCGCTCGCGGTCGGTGCCCAGGTCCTCACAGATGACGAAGGTGCGGTGGACGCCGCCGAGCAGCAGGGCGAGTTCGGCGGGCCCGGCGCCCGGTGAGGTGAGCACCGCGACCTTGGTGTGGGCGCGGCAGACGTTCACCGCGCGGCGCAGATCACGGCTGTGGGCGACGACGACCTGGGCGTCGTCCCAGGGCATGCCGGCCCGTGCGAAGGCGGCCGCGACGGAGGAGACGGCCGGTACCACTTCCACTTCCAGGCCGTGCTCGGGTGCCCGCAGGGTGCGGACGACGCCGAAGAAGCCGGGGTCGCCGTCGGCGAGGACGACGGCGGTGCCGCGGTGCTGGGCGATGCGGCGGGCGGCCAGGGTCACGCTGCCGAGCCGGATCCGCTCGGCGTTCGGCGGGACTTCGGGCAGTGCGAGGTGGTGGGCGGCGCCGGCCACCAGCGTGGCCGCGCCGAGGGCGGAGCGGGCGGCGGCGGTCAGCGCGGAGCCGTCCCATCCGATCACCGTGACCCGGTCGGCCATGCTCGTCAGTCTCCTGGTGCTGCTGTGGTTACGCGGGCGGGGTCAGCAGGCGGGCCGGCTGCGGGCGGCCGCAGGCCGGCGAGGGTGCCGCTGTGAGGCGCTGGTCCGCGCGGGTCGCGCGGGTGCGCGGCAGGCCGAGGGTACCCCGAGAGGTCCGGACCGGAGTGCGGGCGTGGTCAGTTCCACTCGGGGTAGGAGAATCCGTTCGCATCCGCCAGCCGGCCGGGGATCCCGTCGAGGTCCTCGGGCAGCAGACTCCACACGATCAGGTCGGTGCGGATGTCCGTCCAGCCGCCGTCCTCGGTGCGGCTGCGGGCTATGAAGGCGTTGCGCAGCACGCCCTCGCTGATGCAGCCGATCTTCTGGGCGACCTGCTGGGAGGCGGTGTTGCCGGCGGCGGTGCGCAGCTCGACACGTTCGAACTTCTGGTCATGGAAGAGCCAGTGGGCGACGGCGAGCGAGGCCTCGGAGGCATACCCCTCACCGCGGGCCCAGGAGGCTACGACGTAGCTGATCTCGCTGGAGCGGATCCGCCAGTCCGTATTGCGCAGTTGGACCACGCCGACCAGGCGCTGGGTGAGGAACTCGGTGACGGCCAAGTCGATGCCCTCGCCCGAGGCCCGCTCGGCGGGGGCGCTGTCGGTGGTCCAGGTCCGCGCGGCGTCCTCGGTGTACGGCTGGGGTATTGCGGTCCAGGCGGCGACCAACTCGTCGTTCATCATCGCGGTGAGGGCGGGTACGTCGGCTTCCTCGAAAGGGCGCAGCACCAGCCGGTCCGTGCTGATGGAGATGTCCGGAAAGGTGGATGTCATGCCGCTGCTCCCACGCCGTTGACTGTGGTGTTCCGGAACGTCGCGGGCTGTGAGACCGCGAGGTCACGGGCCGTCTGGACCGTCTTGAATGCACCAGCATGCAGCATGGGCCCGCGGGTGTGCCACGCGCGTGGGCCCCGGCCGCGCGCTGCGCGGGTCCGGGGCCCGGTGACGTGCGTACGGACGGCCACCTTCCGGTGACGTGCGTACGGGCGACCGCACCTCTACACCCGCCCACCCCCCGAAGGGGGGTGGGCGGCGGGGAAAAACATCAGGGCAGGAGAGGCGTCAGCTCTTGGCCGGGCCGAAGGCCGGGATGACCGAGCCGTCCTTGTACTTGTCCTGGATGAACTTCTTGACCTCGGGGGAGTTCAGGAGCTTGGCCAGCTTCTTGACCCGCGGGTCGCTCTCGTTGCCCTTCTTGACGGCGAGGAAGTTGGCGTAGGGGTTGCCCTCCGCCTTCTCCACGGCGAGCGCGTCGGTGGAGGGCTTGAGGTGGGCGCCGATGGCGAAGTTGCCGTTGATGATCGCGGCGTCGACGTCGTCGATGCGCGGCGCGGTCTGAGCGGCCTCCAGCTCAGTGATCTTGATGCCCTTGTCGTCCTTGACGTCGGTCAGCTTGGCGTCGGAGCCGGCACCGGGCTTGAGGGTGATCACGCCGTTGTCGGCGAGCAGCTTGAGCGCCCGGCCCTCGTTGGAGGGGTCGTTGGGGACCGAGACGGTGCTGCCGGACTTGAGCTGGGACAGCTTGTCGATCTTCTTGGAGTAGATGCCCAGCGGCTCGATGAGCACGTTCTGGACAGGCACGATGTGCGTGCCGTTCTCCTTGTTGAAGGTGTCGAGGAACGGCTTGTGCTGGAAGAAGTTGGCGTCGACCTGGCCGTCGTCGGTGACCTTGTTCGGGATCTTGTAGTCGTTGAACGGCTTGACGACCAGCTTGAGGCCTTCCTTGGCCGCCAGCTTGTTCTTGATGAAGTCGAGGATGGCGCCGTGCGGGGTGGGGCTCGCGGCGACGACGAGCGGGGCGTTCTTGTCGCCCTTGTCGCTGCTGGCGGTGGTGTCGGAGGGGGCGCTGCAGGCGCTCGCGCCGAGGGCGACGGCGGAGGCGGCGGCTATGGCGACGGAGATCTTGAGGGTGTTGCGCACGAAGAGTGCCTCTTTCTTGTTCACACGCGGGGGTTCACGTGCGGTGTCCGCCCGGCAAAGGGTCCGGGCTCTTGGGTGGAGCGGTGGCTCCGGTATCAGGCGGCCTCGGTGACCGCGGCCGGCTCCTCGGCGCGGGCGCGGCGCAGACCGACCCGCAGGACGGAGACACGGGTGCCGCGCTCGGCGAGCCGGCGGACGACGAGGTCACCGAGCAGCTGGACGAGGGAGACCAGGACGATCAGCTCCACCACGGTGGCGATCATCAGTGAGGTCTCGTACTGCTGGTAGCCATAGGTGTAGGCGAGGTTGCCCAGGCCGCCGCCGCCGACCGCACCGGCGATCGCGGAGTAGCCGATCAGCTGGATGACGAGCGTGGTGACGCCCGCGATCAGCGCGGGCAGAGCCTGCGGGAGGAGCACCTTGAAGATGATGGTCCAGGTGCCGCCGCCCATCGCGTGGGCGGCCTCGACCAGGCCGCCGTCGACCTCGCGCAGCGCGGCCTCCACCAGCCGGGCGAAGAACGGGATGGCGGCGAGGGCCAGCGGGACCACCGCGCCGGTCGGGCCGATCGAGACGCCGACGAGGAGGCGGGTGAAGGGGATCAGCACCACGATCAGGATCAGGAACGGGAAGGACCGCCCGATGTTCGCGATCACGCCGAGCGTCTTGTTGACCACCACGTTCTGCAGGACGGCACCCCGCTGGGTCAGATGCAGCAGCACACCGACCGGGATGCCGATGAGCACCGCGTAGAACGTCGACCACCACACCATGAAGAGGGTGTCGAGCGTGTTGTCGTACAGCAGCGGCTGCATCTCGGTCCAGGTCACTTGGCACCTTCCTTCTCCAGCGGGGCGCCGGCCGTGACGGCGCTCAGCGCGTTGTCGACGGCTCGGCCAGCGACATCGGCCACGTCCACCTGGAGGCCCTGCTCGCGCAGGAAGCCGATGGGCACGACGTTCTCCTCGAAGCGGCCGGGCAGCTCGATGCGCATCCGGCCGACCTGCTTGCCGCCGACGGTGTCCATGGCGGCGCCGAGGATCGAGATGTCGACGTTGTAGGTGCGCGACAGCTCGGAGATCACCGGGCGGGTGGCGGCCGAGCCGTGGAAGGTGACGTCGACGACGGTGCGGTCGTCGGCCGACGGCTCGCCGCCGACCGGGAACAGCTCCCGGGCCAGCTCGGAGCCGGGGGTGGCCAGCAGTTCGGCGACGGTGCCCTGCTCGACGACCCGGCCGTTCTTCATCAGCGCGGCCGAGTCGCAGATCGTCTTGACGACGTCCATCTCGTGCGTGATGAGCACGATGGTCAGGCCCAGCTTGCGGTTGAGGTCGCGCAGCAGCTGGAGGATGGAGCGGGTGGTCTCCGGGTCCAGGGCGCTGGTGGCCTCGTCGGAGAGCAGCACCTTGGGGTCGCCGGCCAGCGCGCGGGCGATGCCGACGCGCTGCTTCTGGCCGCCGGAGAGCTGCGCCGGGTACGCCTTGGCCTTGTCAGCGAGGCCGACCAGGTCCAGCAGCTCCAGCGCCTTGCGGGAGCGCTCACCGCGGTCGACCTTGAGGATCTCCAGCGGCAGTTCGACGTTGTCCTGGACGGTGCGCGAGGACAGCAGGTTGAAGTGCTGGAAGACCATGCCGATGTGGCTGCGCGCGGCCCGGAGCTGGGCGCTTGCGCGCTTACCGCGTCCGGCGATGGACGTCAGCTCCTGGCCGGCGACGGTGACCGTGCCGGAGGTGGGGCGCTCCAGGAGGTTGAGGCAGCGGATGAGGGTGGATTTACCGGCGCCGCTCTGGCCGATGACGCCGTACACCTCGCCCTCGCGGACGTGCAGATCGACGCCGTCCAGGGCGGTGACTTCGCGGTCTCCTGAACGGTAGACCTTGGTCAGGCCCGTTGTGGTGATCACTAGGGAATTCCGTCACTGTCGAGTGCTCGGCGGCTCGCCCGCCGGGCACGGGGCATTCTTGCGAGTGCGGCAGAGGGGAACGGGGAGCGGCGGCGGGCGCGGGGGCCCGGCTCCCGGTTCCGGTGACGCGGGGCGGCGGACGTCGTCGGGGGGCGACGCACGGCGCGGTGGGGTCCCCCTTGCTCCGCAGGAGCTCGGGGAGGGTCTCGCTTCGGGGCGCGAGGCTCAGGCGGGGGCCCTCAGCGGTCACACATTCGACACATGCAACGAGCACCGGGCGTCAGGTACGCCTCGGTCGCAGGGGTGCGGTTGCTCGTCGTGGTCATGGCGGCAAGTAAACCAGACAGCCGTACGGGCCGATCAAGCCAGTCCGGATAGCGGACATGCCTGACCGACCCGTGGACACTGCCTCACTCCGCGATGGTGATCTCCACCGATCCGTCCGTGGCCTGCGCGGATACCTCCGAGAGCGTGGTGATGACGGCATCGGCCGACAGCTCTTCCGCCGGGTGGGTTGTGGTCAACGCCACGGTCACCATGCCGGCCGCGCGGCCCGCCGTCAGTCCGGCCGGTGCGTCCTCGAAGACCACACAGCGGGCCGGGTCCACCCCGAGCCGCTCGGCGGCGAGCAGGAACGGCTCCGGGTCCGGCTTGCCCCGGCTGATGTCATCGGCGGCTATCAGATTCTTGGTGCGGATCCCGGCCTCGTCGAGACGGGCCTCGGCCAGCCGGCGGCCGGCGGAGGTCACCACGGCCCACCGCTCGGCGGGCAGGCTCTCCAGCAGGGCGAGGGTGCCGGGCAGCGGCACGACTCCCCCGGCGACGTCCTCGACCTCCAGGTGCTCGATCCGGGCCACCGCCTCCGGCACCCGGTCCGCGGGCACCAGATCGGCGACGATCTCCGCCGCCGGGCGGCCGTGCAGCTCGATCCGGGCGAAGGCCTGCTCGGTGATGCCGTACTCCTTCGCCCACCGGGACCAGCAGCGGTGGACGGACTCCAGGGAGGAGACCAGGGTGCCGTCATTGTCGAAAAGGAGCGCATCAGCGGTGATCTTCATACTTCACGAGCGTACGTGCCGCGGTGGGGCCGGACGCGGCCGCCCGCCCGCAGCCGATTAGCATCGCCCCATGCCCCACAACCCCACGGCGCGCAGCCACGTGGCCCGGAGGTCCCGGTGATCGACGCGCTGACGCTCGCGGTCGCGGTGACCGCTCTCGCCCTCGCCGCCTGGTGCGGCTTCGCCGCGTTCCGCGACCAGCCCACCAAGGACTGGCACTTCATCGGCATGGCTCTGGTGTCGCTGCTCGGCGTCGTCCAACTGGTCATCGCCGTCGTGCAGTTGACGCGCGGAGAGTCGCCGGACAAGGGCACCGCGCTCTTTGTCGCGTATCTGCTCGGGGCGGCCGCCTGCGTCCCGGCGACCGGGTTCATGTCGCTCTCGGAGCGCACCCGCTGGGGTTCGGCCACCGTCGCGGCGGGCGCCGTGGTGCTGGCCGTACTGGAAGTGCGGCTGTTCGACATCTGGGGAGGCGGCAGTGCCTGAGACCACGGCGACCACGGGGGCGGACGGCACCACGGCCGCCACCCCGGCGAAGCGTTCCCTGGGCACCGGTCCCGGGCGCCTGCTGGTCACGCTCTACGGCGTCTTCACCGTCGCGGCCGCCTCCCGCTCGCTCTACCAGCTCCTCGCCCAGTTCGACCGGGCTCCGCTGGCCTACAGCCTTTCGGCGGTCTCCGCGGTCGTCTACGGGTTCATCACCTTCTCGCTGGTGCGCGGTGGTGAGGGCGCCCGCCGGGCCGCGTTCGCCTGCTGCGCGCTGGAGCTGCTCGGAGTGCTCGGCATCGGCACCTGGACGCTGCTCGACCGGTCCGCGTTCCCCGACGCCACGGTCTGGTCGGACTACGGCATGGGCTATCTCTTCATTCCGGTCATCCTGCCCGTCACCGGGCTGATGTGGCTGCGCCGGGCCCGTACGGAGCAGGCGGCCGCCTAGGCGGGAGGGGAGGACGGGCCCGGCCATCGCGAGGGCCCGTCCTCCCCTTTTCTCACGCCTGGGCGGCGAACTCCCCCTGGCTCGGTCCGTGGGATGTCCCCACGGCGGTGGCCTCGGTGCGGAACTCCTTCTCCAGTGTCACCACGCTCAGCCGGGGGGTGAGCTGCTCGGTGCCCACGGGGGCATAGCCGTGGCTGCGGTACAGCCGCAGATTGCCCTCGCTGCGGTGACCGGTGAACAGGCGGTAGCGCGTGGCCGACCGCTCGGTCGCCAGCCGCTCCTCGACGGCGTCGAGCAGCCGTCCGCCCAGGCCGTGCCGCTGCATCCGCGGGTGCACGATGAGCTTGGCTATCCGCGCGGTGCCGTCCTCGTCGACCGTGCCGCGCACGGACCCGACCACCTCCTCGCCGAGCCTGGCCACCACGACGCAGCCCTCGCCCAGTTCGGCGCGCAGCGCCTGCAGCGTCTGGGTGAGCGGCTCGATGCCGTAGTCGTCGTACAGCGCGGCTTCCTGCTGGTAACAGAGGTACTGGAGTTTGAGGATCTGCTCGGCGTCCTGGTCGGTCGCCGCAGAGATGGTCACGCTCGTGCCCATGCGCGTATGCCTCCCCTATTCGGTTCGCTGGTCCGGGCGCTGAGGGTGAGAGGGGTGCGCCCGGAACGATGTGCCCTGACAGACGGCGCCGCGGGGTACCCGTCGCCGTCATGGCGTGGCTGACACTGCTTCTTCCGGGTTCCCCGGTATGTGGCAGCGGCAATCTCCGCCGCGAGCATTCTGCGCAGGCATGTGGGACAGGCGGAACGGACCGGCACCGAGCTCTCCTGTGACATTCCCAACTCAGATGAGAGTTCAGGGGAGGTGGTGCCGGTCCGTACTCCGCCGCGCAGGCGGTCCGGGCGGCCGGCGGTGGGCGGCCGGCGGTCAGCCCTTGCGGAACTCCGCGGCCACCAGCAGCGCGGTGTCGGGGTTGTCGGAGAACAAGCCGTCGATGCCGGTGCCCAGGAGCGCCCGGAAGAAGCGGAGGGAGTCCCCGTAGGCATTCGGGTCGGTGCCGCGACGGTAATCGGTCGGCAGGAAGGTGTTCTCGTTGCGGACCGTATACGGGTGCAGCACCAGTCCGGCGGCGTGGGCGTCCTTGACCACGGAGCTGGGCTCGCCGAGCTTGCCGTCGGCGTCCCGCGGGATGATCACGGTCAGGTCCGGGCCGATGCCCTGGGCGAAGCCGGCGAGCCACTTCAGGCCCTCGGGCTTGACGAGGTCGGCGACGGTGCGCGGGTCACCGGACGCCGTGAAGTCCCAGGGGCGGTCCTTGAGCGTGCCCAGCAGGACGACCTTGGGGCAGTCGACAAGCTTGTCCAGACGCTGGATGCTGCTGGGTTCGAAGGACTGCAGGAAGTTCGGGGAGTTCTTCCGGTGCCGGCCGTGCGCACGCAGGGCCTTGGCCAGCCGCTCCTCCAGGCCGAGGCCGAGCCCCCGGAAGTAGGTGGGGTGCTTGGTCTCGATGTGCAGCCAGACGCGACGGCCCCGCTTGCGGCCCTCACGCTCGGCCCACTGCAGCACCTCCTCGAAGGTCGGCACCTCCCACACACCGTCGTAGAGGGTGTTGTGCTGACGGTTGCCCGGTATGCGCTCCTTGGCGCGCAGCGTCTTCAGCTCCGCGAGCGTGAAGTCCTCGGTGAACCAGCCGGTCAGCTTGACCCCGTCGACGGTCTTGGTGGTCTTGCGGTCCGCGAACTCGGGGTGCGCGGAGACATCGGTGGTGGCGGTGATGTCGTTCTCGTGACGGCAGACCAGATGCCCGTCCTTGGTGGGGACGAGGTCCTGCTCGATGACGTCCGCGCCCATGTCGAGGGCGAGTTGGTAGGAGCCGAAGGTGTGCTCGGGGCGGTAGCCGCTGGCGCCGCGGTGGCCGACGATCAGCGGCACCGGCAGCTCCTGGGGCACTCCGGCTCGCTGACCGGCGCTCGCCTGACCGGCCGTGCCGAAGACCGCCGCTCCCGCGCCGAGTGCCGCGGCGCCCAGCACCATCCGTCGTCCCGGCTGCTGCCGATTGTGCATGCCCACACTCCTCGCTCTAGGTGTTCTGTGGTGTTCCAGGTGCTTCCGGGTGTTTTCCGGTGTGCGGTGAGGCGTGTTGCGCACCGGCCCAGGGAACCGGGCCGATCGTAAGCACGGACGGGTCACGCCGGGGAGACGCACGACAACTTCGGAGGGAACATGGTGGTAACACACGTCAACTGTGCGTATCGACCTCGTGAACCCGATGTGCGAGCGGGAGTGACCCGCGAGTATTGTCCTGGGCTGCAGAGTTCTGCGCCCGCTTGACGTTGACCAGTCGCGACCCGGAGGGCCCGTTGTCCCGCATTGTGCTGAAGGCGATTCTCGGATTCCTCATGCGTGTCCTGTACCGCCCGAAGGTCGAGGGCATGGAGCGCATTCCGGCGACCGGACCGGTGATCCTGGCCGGAAATCACGTCACCTTCATCGATTCGCTGTTCCTGAGCCTGGTGGTCAAGCGCCCGGTGTACTTCATCGGCAAGGACGAGTACGTCACCGGCAAGGGCTTCAAGGGCCGGCTGATGGCCTGGTTCTTCACCAGCGCCGGCATGATCCCGGTGGACCGGGACGGCGGGCACGGCGGTGTCGCGGCGCTGATGACCGGCCGCCGGATCCTGGAGGAGGGCAGCGTCTTCGGCATCTACCCCGAAGGCACCCGCTCCCCCGACGGCCGCCTCTACCGCGGCCGTACGGGCATCGCCCGCCTCACCCTGATGACCGGTGCGCCCGTCGTCCCGTTCGCGATGGTCGGCACCGACAAGGTGCAGCCCGGCGGCAAGGGCCGCCCGCACATCGCCCCGGTGACGGTGCGCTTCGGTGAGCCGCTGGACTTCTCCCGCTACGACGGCATGGACCGCGACCGCTATGTGCTGCGGGCCGTGACCGACGAGGTGATGAGCGACGTCATGGAGCTGTCCGGCCAGGAGTACGTCGACATCTACGCCACCAAGGCCAGGGTCGCCTGACCTCCCCCCTCCGCCGCGCCACGGGCCCCCTCCGGTTCTCGGACGGGGCCCGTGGCGCGTGCTGCGCTTTTTTCGCGTGAGGTCAGCAAGGCACCCGGAAGCCACCCGGGGCGCGCTGGCCCTCGGCGCCGCCGGTCAGCGCCGTACGCAGCGCCGCCTCGGGCCGCGGGACCACGCTCCCGTCGGCCTGAAGCAGCTGCTGGCGCTGGGTGATGGTGCCGGTGCGGGCGCCGGGCACCCCCGCGTTCTTGGCTCTCACCCGGCTCAACGGTGCGGGCTTCAGCTGTTTCTTGGCGCGGACGAAGGAGATGAAGCTCTCGAAGTCGCGAGTGTGCCGGACCGGTGCGGTGAAGCCGGTGAAGGCGCTGAAGCCGTCCTGGTTGATGAGGGTGTACGAGGGGGCGGCGAGGCGGTAGCGGCGGGTGAGGTCGAGTGCGGTGCCGTTGATGAAGACCTCGGCGGGGTCGATCCGCCGGCCGACCGGTCCCGCGGCGTCGAAGGTGTAGCGGACATTGCCGGAGACGGCCAGCGGGGAGAAGCCGAGGCCGCCGCCGGCGGTCGGCGCCCACTGTTCCTCCAGCGCGTCATGGATCTGCCGGCCGGTCACGGTGACGGTCAGGATCGGGTCGCCGAAGCCCACGGAGTTCCAGGCCTGCGCGAAGGTGACGGTGCCGTCCGTCTCCTGGTTGCGGATCAGATCGCCGGCGATCACCGCCTGGCCGACGCGCGGTGCGACCGCGATCACGGCAAGGTCGGCGGGGGTGTTGGGGTGGTCGGCGGGGTCGTCCATCGCACCGTGCGACTGCCGGCCCGCCCACAGGGCCCAGTCGGCGACGAGGTTGCCCATGGTGCTCTCCCCCACCGCGTTGCGCCGCCGGGTGAAGGAGGCGGTCTGCGTGCCGATCTTGCTGCGGGCGCGCCGGGAGGCGTAGTCCGCCCAGTAGCCGGCGATCGAGCGCAGGTCCGGGTCCGGCGTCACCTCGCGGGTGTTGGGGTGGTTGGTGGAGGTGGTCAGCTCCCGGATCACCGCTCCGGTGTCCGGGTCGAGGCGCAGATTGATCTCGTTGATGAGCTGGCCGTAGCAGCCGGCCTCGACGAAGGGGCGGGGGTCGCCGTTCGGGTCGGGCAGCATCATGGTGAAGGCGCAGTGCCAGTGGCCGGTGACGATGGCATCGATGTCGGGCGAGGCGCGCAGCGCCAGTTCGTATGCGGGTCCCGAGGGGTTCTTGCCGCTGGAGAAGTCGCTGCCGGCCACCGCGCCGTCGTGCATGCTGAGCACGATCGTATGGACGCCGCGTGACTTGAGTTCCGCGGCACAGCGGTTGGCGGTCTCCAGCTCGTCCAGGGTGCGCAGTCCCGGCTGGTAGGAGCCGGGGAAGGACTCGGTGCCGATGGCGGTCAGATGGATGAAGCCGATCGCCAGCCGGCGGCCGCGGCCGTTGTCGACGTACTCGATGTTGTAGGGCGCCAGTACGGGCTCGCCGGTCGCGTTCCACACCATGTTGGCGCTGTAGTAGGGGAACTTCGCGCCCTCGAATCGGCGCCCGGCGGAGTCCTTGAAGTCGTCGTCGCGTCCGACGACCGGGAAGGCGTCGCCGTCCGCCATGTGCGAGGTCAGGAAGGTCGCCGACTTGTCGAACTCGTGGTTGCCGGCCGAGGCGAAGTCCATGCCCATGGCGTTGAGCGCCTCAATGGTGGGCTCGTCGGAGAAGGAGGAGGCGTCGAACTCCCACCCGGAGAAGAGGTCACCAGGGGCGAAGAAGAACGAGTTGCTGCGGCCGTCCCTCAGCCGCTCCAGGTGGGCGGCCATATAGGCCACGCCGCCAACGGTGTACCTCTTTCCGCCGGCGCCGGTGATGAGGGAGTTGGCGCCCGGGGCACCCTGCAGATAGCCGTGCAGATCGGTGATGTTGAGGAGCTGGACGTCGACATATTCGTCGGCGGTGGCCGCGTCGCGGGCGTGGCCGGTGGCGTAGGCGTTGCTGCCGATGGCGCTCGCGGTGGCCAGAGCCCCCGCGGCGGTGAAGAAGGAGCGTCGTCCGATGTCGCGCACTGCGTCACTCTCCTGAGCGGGCCGTCCGTAGGGGGACGACGGGAGAGTCAAACGAGCCGCACGGGACGGCCGGTCACCAGAACACCTACCGGGCGTGAACGGGCGAGGGACAGTCGCCCCCAGGGCGTGTCCTGTGGATCATGGCGGGTGCATGGCACCGTGATCCACAGGACACGCCCTGAGGCGCGGTGTGTGCCCGCCGTCCGGCGGATCGGCCCTGCGGCGCTACGGGCGTTCCGCCGGGCCGCCGGCCGCGGGGCCGGAGCCGCGGCCCGGCTTCCGGCCGGCCGTGGAGAGCGCCACCGTGGTGGCCGGGGCCGGGCTGTTCGCCAGCTCCTGGCCACGGAGCAGGAACCAGGCGGCCACCGCGGCGGACAGCAGGACCACCGCGCCCACCCCCGCCGCGACGTCCACCCCCTCGACGAAGGAGTCCTGAGCGGCCTTGACCAGCGCCGCGGCCTGGTCGGCGGGGAGATGGCGGGCCGTCTCGAAGGCGCCGCCGAGCGATTCGCGGGCGGCGTCCGCGGCCGGCGCGGGGACCCCGGACGGGGCGGCGAAGCCCCGGTAGATGCTGGTGACGATGGAGCCCAGCAGGGCGATGCCGAGCGCGGCGCCCAGTTCGTAGGCCGTCTCGGAGACCGCGGAGGCGGCGCCCGCCTCCTCCTTGGGGACGTTGGAGAGGATCACATCGGCGGTGACGGTGAACGAGAAGCCCGCGCCGATACCGACGACGAAGAGGATGAGGCAGAGCGCGGCGGTGCCGGTGTCGCCGTGCAGGGTGGTGCAGCCGACGAGCGAGAGCCCGACCACGGCGAGGCCGCCGGCCACCACGATCCGTACGGACAGCCGCCGGGCGACCCAGCCGGCGGCCAGACCGGCACCCACCGCGCCGATCGCGGCCGGGAGTTCGACGAGCCCGGCGTTCAGCGGCGAGCGCAGCTGCACCATCTGGAGGAACTGGGAGAGAAAGAAGACCAGGCCGGACAGTCCGAGGATGGTCAGCAGATCGGCCAGCACCGACCCGGTGAATCCCCGGTGGTGAAAGAGCTTCATGTTCAGCAGCGGCGAGGGGAGGGTGAGCTGCCGGCGGACGAACACGAGCAGGGCGAGCACGCCGATGACGGCCGCCAGCGCGATGTCCCAGCGGTAGCCCTCCACCGCAGCTTCCTTGATGGCGTAGACGACGGCGACGATGCCGACCAGGGCCAGCAGAACGCTGGGGAGGTCCCACGGGCCGGGATCCGGATTGCGCGACTCCGGGATGACCCTGGCGCCGACGGCCACCAGCAGCGCCATCACCGGCAGGTTGATCAGGAAGACCGAGCCCCACCAGAAGTGCCCCAGCAGAAAACCGCCGAGGACCGGCCCCACGGCCATACCGGCCGAGGCCATCGCGCCCCAGATGCCGATGGCCAGGCTGCGTTCCTTGGGATCGTGGAAGAGATTGCGGATCAGCGCCAGGGTGGACGGCATCAGCGTGGCGCCGGCCACGCCCTGCAGCGCACGGGCGACGATCATCATCTCCGGGGTGGCGGCGTACGCGGCGAGCACCGACATCGCGCCGAAGCCGACGGAGCCGATCAGCAGCAGCTTCTTGCGGCCGATACGGTCGCCGAGGCTGCCCATGGAGACCAGCAGGCCGGCGATGACGAAGGAGTAGATGTCGCCGATCCACAGCAGCTGCGTCCCGGACGGCCGGAGGTCTTCGCTGAGGAAGGGGGTGGCGAGGCCGAGGACCGTGGCGTCGACGCCGACCAGCAGTACGGCGAGGACGAGGACGGCGAGCGCGAGCCAGCGTCCCGGCCGGGGCTGGTCGTCCACATGAGCCGAACCGGCCGGTTCTGACGCTATGGTCTCGGTCATTTCTCCATGCTCCGTCGGATGCCGCCGAGCAGCAGCTCGGCGATCGAGTGGTTGAGGTCGTTGCGGGCGACCCGCCCTTCGTGGACGGCCCAGGCGCCGGCGCCGATCAGGCCGTAGAGCGCCTCGGTGAGCCAGGCGGCGCTCAGATCGATCCGGAAGTCGCCCTCTTCCTGGCCGCGTCGGAACAGGTCGGTGATCCGGCCGTCGAGCCGGGCCCAGCCGGCGTTGACCTCGGCGCCCTCGAAGAGCTGATTCTCGGTGGAGAGGAAGGCCAGCATGGCGGCGACCGGTTCGGTTTCGGCGATCAGCCGGCGCAGCGCCCCGGCGGCGTCCCCCTCATCCAGCCTCGCCGCGTCCATCGCCTGCGTGAACTGCGCGATCCCTTGCTCCTCCAGGGCTCTGATCAGGGCGTCCCGCCCCGCGAAATGCCGGTGCAGGGTCGCGCGGCTGATCCCCGCGGCCCGCGCGATCTCGTCCATCGAGGTCGTCGCCCGCCGCGTGAGCAGCGCGGCGGCTTCCTTCAGAACCCGTTCGTGATCCACAGCCATGAGACACACACTATCCGAATGAGACGTCAATGTCTCACTGTTTCTTCCCTTCCGCACCCCTCCGCGCCCCCGCACAAACGAAGGCGGCCCGCCCCGGTCTCTCCCGGGGGCGGGCCGCCTTCCACACACTCTTACGACCAGGGCAAGTCCTACGGAAGCACAGTGGCCTTCCTGGCCGCCGCCCACTCCTGCTGCTTCACCAGGTCGGCCCGCACCTCGGCGAGCTGGACCGCCACCGCCGAGGGCGCGGTCCCGCCCCGGCCGCTGCGCGAGGCGAGGGCACCGGGGACGTTGAGGACGCCGCGGACCTCGGGGGTCAGATGCGGCGAGATCTTGGCGAACTGCTCGTCGGTGAGCTGGTCCAGCTCGATGCCGTGCGCCTCGCACTCCTTGACGCACTCGCCCGCGACCTCATGCGCCACCCGGAACGGCACGCCCTGCTTGACCAGCCACTCCGCGATGTCGGTGGCCAGCGAGAAGCCGGCCGGGGCCAGCTCTTCCATCCGCTCACGGTTGACGGTCAGGGTGGCCATCATGCCGGTGAACGCCGGGAGCAGCACCTCCAGTTGGTCACAGGAGTCGAAGACCGGCTCCTTGTCCTCCTGCAGGTCGCGGTTGTAGGCGAGCGGCAGCGCCTTGAGCGTCGCCATCAGACCGGTCAGATTGCCGATGAGGCGGCCCGACTTGCCCCGCGCCAGTTCCGCGATGTCCGGGTTCTTCTTCTGCGGCATGATCGACGAGCCGGTCGAGAAGGCGTCGTGGAGCGTGACGAAGGAGAACTCCTTCGTGTTCCAGATGATGACTTCCTCGGCGATCCGGGAGAGGTTCACCCCGGTCATCGCCGTGATGAAGGCGAACTCCGCGACGAAGTCACGGGAGGCCGTGCCGTCGATGGAGTTGCCGGCCGAGCCGTGCTCGAAGCCGAGGTCGGCCGCGACCGCCTCCGGGTCGAGGCCGAGCGAAGAGCCGGCCAGCGCGCCCGAGCCGTAGGGAGAGACCGCGGTGCGGTCGTCCCACTGCCGCAGCCGCTCCGCGTCCCGGGACAGCGACTGCACATGCGCCAGCACATGGTGGGCGAAGAGCACCGGCTGGGCGTGCTGGAGGTGGGTGCGGCCCGGCATCGCGACGTCCGGGTGGGCCTCGGCGAGCTGGACCAGCGCCTCCTGGAGGTCGGCGATCAGTCCGCCGATGGTCCGGGCGTGGTCACGCAGGTACATCCGGAAGAGCGTGGCGACCTGGTCGTTACGGGACCGGCCGGCCCGCAGCTTGCCGCCGAGGTCCGGGCCGAGCCGCTCCAGCAGCCCGCGCTCCAGGGCGGTGTGGACGTCCTCGTCGGCGATGGTGCCGGTGAACGAGCCGTCGGCGACGTCCGATTCGAGCTGGTCGAGCCCGGCGAGCATGCGGGTCAGCTCGTCCTCGGTGAGCAGTCCCGCCTTGTGGAGCACCCGGGCGTGCGCACGGGATCCGGCGATGTCGTACGGGGCCAGCCGCCAGTCGAAGTGGACGGACGCCGACAGTTGGGCCAGCGCCTCGGCCGGTCCGTCGGCGAACCGGCCGCCCCAGAGCCGGACATCACCGGTGTTGCTGCTCACTGCTGCTCCTCAGGCTGCTTCGGATGTGCCACCTTCCCCACGGTCTCAAGGACCAGGGGGTGCCCCCGCTCCGCCACGACGGCGGGGCGGAGGCGTCATACGGAAGTAACGAGACGGGATCAGGCCAGGTCGCGCTTGGCCGCAATCTTGCTCGACATGCCGAAGAGCTCGATGAAGCCCTTCGAGAGCGACTGGTCGAAGGTGTCGCCGGTGTCGTAGGTCGCGAGGTTGAAGTCGTACAGCGACCGGTCGGACTTCCGGCCGGTGACGACCGCGCGGCCACCGTGCAGGGTCATCCGGATGTCGCCGCTGACCTGCTGGTTGGCCTCGTTGATGAAGCCGTCCAGGGCGCGCTTGAGCGGCGAGAACCACAGGCCGTCGTAGACCAGCTCGCCCCAGCGCTGCTCGACCTGCCGCTTGTAGCGGGCCAGTTCGCGCTCGACGGTGACGCTCTCCAGCTCCTGGTGCGCGGTGATCAGCGCGATGGCGCCGGGCGCCTCGTAGACCTCACGGGACTTGATGCCGACCAGCCGGTCCTCGACCATGTCGATCCGGCCGATGCCCTGGGCGCCGGCCCGCTCGTTGAGCTGCTGGACGGCCTGCAGGACGGTGACGGGCTTGCCGTCGATGGCGACCGGGACACCCTCCTTGAAGGAGATGATGACCTCGTCGGCCTCGCGCTGGGTGGCCGGGTTCTCCGTGTACTCGTACACGTCCTCGATCGGCGCGTTCCAGATGTCCTCCAGGAAGCCGGTCTCCACGGCCCGCCCGAAGACGTTCTGGTCGATGGAGTACGGCGACTTCTTGGTGGTCGCGATCGGCAGGTTCTTCTCCTCGCAGAAGGCGATCGCCTTGTCCCGGGTCATCGCGTAGTCGCGGACCGGGGCGATGCACTTCAGGTCGGGGGCGAGGGAGGAGATGCCGGCCTCGAAGCGGACCTGGTCGTTGCCCTTGCCGGTGCAGCCGTGGGCGACGGTGGTGGCGCCGTGCTTCCTGGCGGCGGCCACCAGGTGCTTGACGATGGCCGGCCGCGAGAGCGCGGAGACCAGCGGGTAGCGGTCCATGTACAAGGCATTGGCCTTGATCGCCGGGAGGCAGTACTCATCGGCGAATTCGTCCTTGGCATCCGCGACCTCGGCCTCGACCGCGCCGCAGGCAAGCGCCCGCTTGCGGATGACGTCCAGGTCCTCGCCACCCTGGCCGACATCCACGGCAACGGCGATGACCTCGGCGCCCGTCTCCTCGGCGATCCAGCCGATGCAGACAGAGGTGTCCAGGCCGCCCGAGTAGGCGAGTACGACGCGCTCGGTCACGGGTTTCTCCTTACGGTGCCTTCGCTGATAGGTATAAGTATGCACTCCACCGTATGTTTCGTCAACGAGCGGATGAACAGGCAGGCCAGCGGGCAGGGCGACGGGGTGGCACGGGCCTTACACCCCCTCCCGCAGCACCTCCGTCAGCACGGCCGTATGACTTGCCGACACCTCCTTCGTCGCCGTCAGCAGCGTCAGCGGCCCCTGCTCGGCGAGCTCCCGCAGCCGTTCCAGCGCCCGCTGCGCCGACTCCCGCGCCAGCTCCTCGCGATAGCGCTCGGCGAACACCTCGAACCGCTCCCTCTGGTGGCCGTACCAGCGCCGCAGCTCGGACGAGGGCGCCACGTCCTTGCACCACTCGGTGAGCTGCGCATCCGCCTTGGACAGCCCGCGCGGCCACAGCCGGTCGACCAGCACCCGGGCCCCGTCCGCCGGCTCCGGCGGCTCGTACACCCGGCGCACACGGAGGGCATCCTTTGCCGACATATCACCCATATGCATATCGAATCACGTAAGCGCACCCCCTGCAGGAGGCCCGAAAGGGCACGGTGAGGGACCCGCTTTGGATTCATGGCCCGGGACAGGGTATTTTTCTTCTGCACGCCCCGGCCGGGAGTTCTCCGGTCGGAATGAGCACCGGGACGTGGCGCAGCTTGGTAGCGCACTTGACTGGGGGTCAAGGGGTCGCAGGTTCAAATCCTGTCGTCCCGACGGTGTAGAGGGTCTTCGCAGGTGAGAGCCTGCGGGGGCCCTTTCTTCGTGTTCCGGATTCCGCCTTCGAGGTCGAGCACGCCGCTCGTCGACACCTTGACTCGGAGGCTGGGCCACCTGCCGCTGCTGGACCTGAACAAGATCACCGCCGGACTGCTGACGACCTGGGCGGGGTACCTGCGGGACTGGAACCGCTGCCTGCGCTCGGGGAACTATCCGGAGACCACCCGGTAGAGCGCTCTGCGTCCACGGCACGGAACAAGCACAAGGCACTGCAGCAGCTCTTCAAATGGCTGATGCTCCACGAGGGCGACATCGACCGTTCGCCGATGGAACGCGTCAAGCAACCCAAGACACGGCAGAAGCTGATCCCCGTCATCCGCGACGAGGCGACCTCGAAAATCCTCGGAACCTGCAAGGGCAAACAAGTCGTCCAGCTGGAAGCGGGCCGGCAGCGACACCGGCGACCTGATGCTCCTCCTCGGCTGGGTCTCCGACGACGTGCCTGGCCACTACGGAGCCAGCGCCGCAGCCGAGCCACAGCACGCGAAGCGATGACGCGCTCCACGGAGGTGCTCGGCTCCGCTGGTCGCGCCCGCCGTTGACCTGTCGGTCTTCGGCCTTCTGCTCGGCAATCGGTACCTGGCGCTCGATGCACAGATCGCGACTCTCCAAAGGCAGCGCCGGCACCGAGACGACGCCAGGAGGGCGCACGCCACCGGGAGCTACACCAACGCCCCGTCTCGGCCCAGACGTTGCGCAAGAGTCTGCGGGTGGGGGCGAAGCGATCAAGGATGCTCGTGGCCACGGTTCGGGCGGAGCACAGTCGCAGAGCGGCATCGGATCAGGGCGGCCGCGAAGGGGACGGTACGAATGAGGCGGCGTGACCCACCGTAGGGACCGGGGCGCGGGTCCAAGACCGAGGGGGGACTTGAACCATATGCACATGCCGGTGATGCGGGGTGAGTTGCGGTTGCCGTAGGGGGAATCGAAGCCAGGGGGAAGGCCAGCGAACCCCCGTACATCCGCAGAACGAACGGCATGGACCGGAAGCGTACGCCTGGGCGAGAGTGAATTTGGTTGTGGTCCCACGTCGCCCCAAGTACGACCACCACCTGCAGGGCACCAAGGCGTGGGGCCCATGTATGGAGCCGCATCTGTGTGGCCGTGGCGGGCATCTCATCAGTTCCGCTCGTCGCCGCCACCCCGGCAGGGGCATCGGCTCAGCCGGCTGGGAGCGAAGCAGCGAAGCGCGCAGCCACAGGGAAGTTCCACTAGACCGTTTCCCGGCCGTGTGCCTGGGTGCGCCGTACCCGGGCACAGCCTGTCCTGGCTGGTTCTTCCGCCGCCGCCCAGACTCCGGACAGCGAGCTGGACGGAAGCACGGAAGGGGACGCGGGTGAGTCAACAGTCGATCCCTGCGGGAAGGGCCGGGGCGAGGGCGGATGTGGTCGGTGCGTGGCTGGCCGCGGACTGGCACCCGGTCTTTCTCGACGCGCGCCGTATCGGCCGACTGAAACTGTTGGTCGAAGAGATCACCAGGGAAGGCGGCACCGCCGCCTTCCGCGAGCTGGACGTGACCGACGCGGCAAACATGCACGCCTTCATCGATGCGGCGCGTTCCACGTACGGCCGGATCGATGCCGTCGTGAACAACGCGGGCGTCATGCCCCTCTCCCCGCTGGAAGCGCTCAAGACCGACGAGTGGGACCGCATGATCGACGTGAACGTGTGGGGAGTCCTGCACGGCATCGCCGCCGCTCTGCCCGCGATGCGCGCACAGGGCGGCGGGCACTTCGTGAACATCGCCTCCGTCGGCGCCGCGTACCAGGTCTCGCCCACCGCCGCCTCCACTGCGCCACCAAGTTCGCCGTCCGCGCGATTTCCGAAGGACTGCGGCAGCCGTGCGAACCCGAATAAGCATCAGCGACGTCGTCGCGACCCTCGTACTGATCTGCTGCATCGCAGTCGTGATCGGACTGGTCAACCGTCGCTGAATCCACCAACACCACGGAGAGCCGATCCACCGTGAACACCATCCGCCCCCGCACCGCCATCGCCACCGTCGCGCTCGTGGCGGGGCTTTCCCTGACCGCCTGTCAGAACGATGCCAGGCCCGGCGCGGCCGACCCCGCAGCCTCCGGCAAGACGGCCAACGGCGGCAGCCAGAGCACCCACGGCGGCAACAGCGGTGGCAGCTCCGCCCCCGGCGCCTGCACGAACGCCAACACCAAGGTCGTCGTCAGCAAGGTCACGCGCCCGGTCAACCACCTGCTGCTCACGGTCACCAATACGGGCTCCGGCACGTGCGACGCCTACGGCGCGCCCGTGCTCCGCTTCGACGACGAACAGGCCGCCGTGCAGCTCGTCGAGGACAGCCGCCCGCAGGCCGTCGTCACCCTCGCCGCCGGCGGTCCGCCTACGCCTCGATCAATCTGACCGGTGGGCCCGGCGGGGATACCAACGGCCGTACGGCAAAGAAGCCGGGCGTGCAGTTCACCCCGCGCAGCGGCTCCGGTTCCGTCGGCAGGCCCGTCATCCTGAACCTTCCGACGGGCACCGGTCCCGGTGCTCGTGCCAGGTTTCCCTGTCCTTGAGCGCGCAGGGCGCGCGGGAAGCCGATCAGCGAAAAGTGCCTGGCACGATCAGCCTCTTGAAACCTCTCGTACGACTTCCTGATAGGGAGGCACTATGCCCCGGCAGACGCTCACTGGCACCGTGTGCGTGGGGGTCCACTCGCCCGACGCCCTCGTCCGCGCGGGACTCGTCAGCTCTCTCCAGAACGACCCCCGCGTCCAGGAGGTCCCACCCGAGAGACTCCACGAGGCCGATGTCGTCGTCGCGGTCTTCGACACCGTCGACGCCGCCGCCCTCGATCAACTGCGCCCGGTGTCGGACAACTCCGACACACGCTTCCTGCTCGTCGCTGGACGCCAGTGGCAGGCGGACCTCTCAGTGGCCATCGACCGAGGAGTTCGCGCCGTCCTGTGGCGCGACGCCTTTACCCCGCCCGCGTTCATCCGCACCCTTGTCACCATCGCCGACGGGGGCGGCAGTCTCCCTCCCACCCTGCAGGGCACCCTGATGGAACAGGTCCGCTGGACCCATAGCGAAGTCCTCACCCCGCACGGGCTCACCGCCTCCGGCGTCAGCCTCCGTGAACTCGACGTCCTCCGCCTCGTCGCCGAGGGCAAGGAACTCTCCGAGATAGCCATCGGACTCCGCTACTCCGAACGCACCGTCAAATACACCCTGTACGGCCTCATGAAGCGCCTGCAGCTACGCAACCGCGCACACGCCGTCTCCTACGCCATCCGCGCAGGCCTCATCTGACCCCCTGGCGGACGGAGACGTTCCCGGGGCGGGCGACCGGATGAACAGCTCACCGCTCTTCACAGCCTCGACGAACGACGACCAGCCGTCCGCGCACGCTCACCGCGAAGTGCCACAGGCTGGTGGCTTCCGCCTCCAGAGCCAGGTACCGCCGGTACCACTCGCGGAAGTGGGTCTGGTCGCTCACCGCCGGCTCCCAGAGCGCCGGCAGCAGGCCCGGCGTCCCGTAGTGCTGGTCGAGGGCCTGGACGACTTCGGGGCCTCCCACGGTCTCGCCGTTCTCCATCTTGCCGAACAACGGACAGTCCCAGCCCAGCCGTTCGCCGAGCCGCCGCATACGGTCGCCGCGCTGCGTCCGCAACAACCGCAGCTCCTCGGCGAAGCGCGCGTGGTTCCCGGCTGCAGCCGGTGACCGCTCGCCTCGTCGGCATGGTGCCCTCCGTGGAAGCTGTGGAACAACCCCCGTAGACGAGGTAGACCGCGACGGCGCCGGGGCTCGACCCGCGCGAACCGGCCCGCTCCCTGGCCCATCAGGCCCTCGAACGCCTCCTGCCAGCAGGCGGGGTCTACGTTGTGACCTGCGGCCAACGCAAGATCGTTAGTCTTCACACACCGATGATGAGCGGTGGCCGCGGCCTTCCCGCAGCCGGTCCCCAGGCGAGGTCGCGCTGTATGGCTGGAGCACCAGATCGCGCTGATCCCAGGTGCCAGGCTTACCGCCGATGCGGGCTGGGTCCCGGCGGGGCCGGGGAAGAACCCGGCTTTGGCCAGCACCTTTTGGGACGCGACATTCTGGCGGGCCGTGGCCGCTCGCAATGTGCGCAGCCCGTGCCGGGCCGCCGCCAGTTGGCACACTTCCCGGACGGTCGCGGTCGCCACGCCGCGGCCGGCCACGTGCTGCGCGACCCGGTAGCCGAGTTCCGCAGTCCGGTCCTCGATGTCGACCAGGTTGAACCTGCCGATTACCGAGCTGTCCTCGGCGACGAGCACGTAGAAGGCGCAGATGCCCGCCTCCTGCTCAGCCAGCAAGGCGTGGTACCTGTCGGTGAACTGGGCGAAGAGTCGTCGCCGCGGTCGGAGACCGAGGCAGCGAAGTAGGCGCGATTCGCCAACTCGAAGGCCAAGACCGCCGGGGCATGGCTACCATGCAGCCGCTTCAGCCCGGGCATTGCCCAACCTTACCCAGGTGGTACGCCGAGGCCACCTGGTTTCGAACGGCGGCAGACAGCCTCAGGCCAAAGGCACATGACGATCTACGACTGGAGTACTAGAGGCTCGGCGCTATGCCGCCCCCGAAGATCATGTCCTCTATTTCCGGGGGAATTTCTCCTCCGAACGCCTCGCGCAATTCGCTTTCGACCTTGAGTGATTCAGCTGCGGAGGCGGGGTTGGAGAAGACGAGACCGGTGTGCAGTGGTGCTCCGGTCATGGCTTCCCAGACTTCTGACGCGAAGCTCGTACAGTTATAGAGAGCGAGGTTGTATTTGGAGTTCGCTCTAGCTACGGCCTTGCGGTAACCATCGATCATGTCATCGAGATCGATCTCGGCCAATTTTCGCTCTGTGCATTCTAGGTGGGGATCCGGGCACACCACCGTGCCTGGGACGTTCCTGAAGTCCTCGACACCATGCCGTGGGTAGAAGCCGAACCCTGTGAAATCCCCAAGAGGGGAGACGACGTTGATCCACGCATGCCCCACCTCGCCGTCGAAAAAGAACGCTCTACTGATCCAGGAAGCACCACTATCGATCATTGCCAAAATGGTGAACTTCCCGTCCGTTCTGACACTGATCACCCGCCTGATCAGATCACGCAGAGGCACGAGGTCTTTGTGATAGGGAAGTACGAGATCGTGTTCGGTCATTGTGGCGACCGAGTCGGAGTCCGAGTCGGATTCCGAGTCCGAGTCCGAGTCGGATTCAAAAACGGATACCAGCCGCGGCTGACCGTAGTCCTGAGCAGGCTCGCTGTCCTCCGGCGCGAGAATGTCATCGGCGGAGAAGACGATGTCTTGCACAGGCTCGCTGTCCTCCGGCACAAGAATGTCATCGGCGGAGAAGACGATGTCTTGCGCACCACCGTCGTGCGCTCCAGGGTGCTGGTGATGCGGCGTCGAGCCGGCGGAAGCCGCCGTCTCGTCCTCATTTTCCCCGGAGATCGTGGGCACGACTCGGCTGGTGCGGTCATGCCCCCGCCCGGCTCTGGAACTCAACTCCTCACCGAACCGGTCGCCACCGTCCGGCACGTCGTGCGGGTCGAGTGCGAGTGGCACGACCTCAGCGGTGCTCGGAACCGTCCTCCGGTAAGGGAGCCTCGATGGATGCGGTGGGGGATTGTCCTGGCCACGGGGCATACCTTCCGACGGGTGGTCGAAGGACTGGGTGTCGGGGTGGTCCTCGGCCTCCAGGCCGACGCCGTTCCGATAGGCCGGTGCCGGAGGGGCGGCCGACTGCGCCTGGGCACGTATCTGTTCCTGGGCTGTCCTCACAGACTCAAGCTGGGAGCGAGTCTGCTCAGGTGCATGGTCGGCGTTGGCCTCGCCGTGAACTCCCCGGGGCGTCCCCCCATCGCCCTTGCGGTGGGCGGCGGGCGCATCCTCCCCGTCCAGGAACCAGGTGGTGACAACATCGTCGTTGGTCGGGTGGAATCGCAGGAGCGGCTCACCGTTCGGACCCGGACGGTGAGCTTCGAGGATCTTGGAAAAGCTCTTCTCGCTGTACGGCGACCGGGGCCCAGGCCAGTACCGGTGCGGGCCGTGCATGACCGCCATGTCGTTGGCGATCATCGCCTCGGTCACGGAGGCAACCGCCGCCGACGATAGGCGTGATCCCTCAGGGGTCGATATATCGAACACATCGTGATCCCCCGTCAGCGGCTTCCACTGCCCCTCTCGGTTGCGGCCGACGACAATCCCCTCCTCCACCTTGAATCGGCCCTCTGCCTCCAACAGCTCCATTGTCGACCCGAGTTCGACGAACTCGTCCAACCGCTGGTTGAACCGCGCTTCGATACGACTCCAGGTGTTCTCGTCGAAGGTGGCCGTCCGCAGGGGAAGCTCCGGGCGGAAATACCCCACCAGCCCTTTGTGCTCCGCCTTCGCTCCAAGGTGGACATCGAGACCAGTGATCGTCTTTGCCTTGATGTCCTTGGGTTTCGGCAACGCCCCCCGCTCCAGCCACGCGGCTGCGCTGGGGTTGGTCGGGCGAGTGTCGATCACGAGGTTGCGCTCGCGCGCCATCTGCCGGAACTTGTTGAAGTTCTTCGGCGGCATTCCGAATTGAGACCGCGCCACATTTGCCCGGACAATCTCCGACGGCAACTCGGTCGACACTCTCGCCTCGCCGTGACCGGAGTGGCGCGTCGACGCACGGGCGGGCCGCGGCTCCTCGGACAGGATGCTCTGCGGGACGCTGGTGCGGCTCTCCGGCAGGGAGGAGACGAACCCCGTAGGGCTCCCGTCGGCCCGTTCGTGGGTGTGCAGCCGGACCGGCTCGCCGTCGTCCGTGGCCGGGGTGAGGGAGACGTCGCCCAGGGGCAGGTGCGCCCCGAGGCCGGTGGCCTCGCGGATCCGCTGGGCCTCAGCAGCCTGCCGCGCGGGGTCCGCGCCGGAGAAGCACGGGATGATCAGGATATCCGTGGCGTCGGCCGGCAGCGCGTCCTTGATCAGGGCCAGCAGGCCGCCGGTCCCGAACACGACCGGCGTGTCGTCGGCCGCCGCGCCCCTGAACCGTCCGTCGCCGGAGCCGTGCGACCCCCAGACCACGACCTTGGCGTCCGGCCGCACCGGGAGCGAGCGTTGTGTGCTGACCAATTGGCCGTCGGGCCCTCGCCACCACTGCGTGTACTGCCGCAGCCCCGACGCCTGCCGGTAGGCATCCCGGCGCAGCGCGGCGTCGTCGCGGGTGAAGGACATCAGGCTGGTGGTCCGGCCCTGGTCGTCAAGGAGCTTCTCGACGACCACCCGTGAACGCAGCACATCGTGCCGGGGATCGGTGATGGAGCCCCCCGCCAGCAACTGTGCGGCCGAGTCGCGGGTCATCCGGACCGGCACGGGGTGCGCGAGGGGGATGTCGAGTTCGGCCGAGGCGTCCTTGCGCCACAGGGCGGTTCCGCTCGGCAGCCGTGCGGACAGCCTCAGGTCGACGGTGAACTGCACCAGAGCGGAAGGGCCGGAGTAGAAGCGCATGGCCATGTTGCCGGCGTTGCGCCCGCCGCTTACGCCGGTGCTGTGGTCCCACGAGCGGGCGAGTGTCGGCTCGTGGTCGTGGAAATGGTGCGGGGCGGAGCTCATCCAGCCCGGCAGCGGTGCACCCTGCGCCGCCGTGGTCCCGCCGTGCGTGTGCGCACTGGCGCGTCCGCTGTCCGACAGCGCCATGCCACCGGGGGCGGTGGCTGACGACGCCTCGAACTCGGCAGGCCGGCCGGCGTCGATGACCTCACCTTCGGTGAGGCGCGCATGCAGGACCACGTCGAGATCCTCGACTCCGAACAGCTTCTTGACGAACGCCCCGGGCAGCGGCATCCCCGTCGTGGCGAGCACCGGCAGCGCCGACTTCAGCCAGGACACCGACACCCCGCGCAGGGCGTACGCCGCCGCCTCGCCGATGGTGTCGAAGTCCGGCGACGCGTCGAGCGCACGGGTGAGCGCGGTCAGGCCGCTGCGCAGCTGCCGGATTCCCCGGAAGCCGTTGGCCTGCGCCTCCCACGGCACCTGCACACTGGCGGCGCGCCACTGCGCCAGGGGTACGGGCGGGGCCGTACGCCGGCCCGGGGGCGACAGTCCGCGTGGCGGGCGGAGGCGGGCCAGCGCCCGCAGGTCGGGCTCCGGGATGCGGAACAGCAGGTAGCGGTCGTCCTCGACCGGGGAGTCGTCCTCGGTCCGCGAGTGGTCCTCGGCCCGCGCGTCGTCCTGTGCGACGGGCAGCGGCTGCCGCCGCGCGGGCGCCTCCAGTTCCACCTTGATCAGCGGCCGCGCGGTGTCCGGCGATCCCGTGCCGTACAGCTCCAGCCGCGCGGACACCGGGATCCGCATGTCCACCTTGCCGACCTCGCCGGGCACGGTCGTCTGGACGGTGGTGGTGACCGCCGCGCGCACCGTGTCCGCATGGGAGCGCTGGGCGGCGGCCCCACCGGTCGGCACTCCGGCCACACCGTTGGAGGCGTCCATCACGATCGCGGGGACGTCGAGCCCGGCGGTCCTGACGTTCCCCTTCGCGGTCCCGCTGTCGAGCGCGGCACTGGTGGTGTACGCGATCTTGCGTCCGGGCTTGGGGCGGCTGTCGAAGGCGCCGTCCTGACGGTCCAGCACCAGCCGTGCCCAGTAGGCCCGCTGTCCGCTGTCCTGGTGGAAGAGCTCCATCCAGACGCCGTCGTCGTCCAGGTCGTCGAGCTGGTTCACGGCGCTGTCGAGGAGCGCCGCGAGGCGTTCGGTGTTGCGCCGGCGGTCGTCCAGGAGCCGATGCGGCAGCAGGTCGACCGGAATCCGGTCCTTGGTGAGCCTGCCCCGCCGGGCCTGCAGAACGCGGCGCAGCGCGGGCAGGAGACGTCCGAAGTCCGGTCCCTTCTCAACCGTGCCGAGGCCCAGCGGCAGGTTGCTCGGCAAGCTCAGCCCGGCAGCGGGGTCGGCGGTCCCGGAGGCGACGGCAACGGTTGCGGACGCGACCGGATCGGTCCCGGACGCGTCGACCGCGACCGTGGTCTCCTCCCCGGCCGGCCGCCGCTCCTCGGACTGACGCAGCTCCTGGGCAGTGTCGGGCGGCGTGATCCCATGGGCCCTCAGGCGGGCGTCCACCTGCTCGCCGAGCCCTAGCTCGCGCGCATAGGCCTCGGTGACGAGCGCGGTGGCGCCGCGGGAGATCCGCTTGCCGTCGGAGCGGAGCTTCGCCGGCAGGACGCCCACCGCCACCTCGGCCGCCATGAGGACCTCCAGGTCGGCCTGGACCAGCACGAGCCGGTCTTCCGCCTCGGTGTAGGTGATGCGGTCGACGGCGGCGGAGAGAGCCAGCGACGAACGGTGTGCCTTGCCGAAGCCCACACCGGGGACGAGTCCGCTCAGGAGGAACGTCCCCTGCGAGGGATCGCCGGCTCCGCCGAGCAGCAGCGAGCCCTTCAGGCCCCTGGCGGACTCCCGGGTCCCGGCGGCCTGGTGGCTGCCCGTCAGCCACTGCTCGGTCGCGGGTCCGTCGAGTGCCTCCACCACGGTGAGATCGACCAGGCGGATGCGGCTGCCCACGCTGCCGGTCAGCGTGCCCGCCCTGCGCTCGTACTTCAGCCCGTCGACGAGCCAGGCGCTGCGACCGGCCCGCGCCATGCCCGCCGGAAGCGTGTCGACGCTGAACTTCTCGTCGATCCACTCCGCCGGCTCCAGACCCGGGACGGAGAACGCGCTGTCGCCGCCGGCAGCGTCCGTCAGCAGTCCGCGCGCCAGATCGCGGATCTCTTCGCCGTCGCCCACGATCTCCATCGCGAGCCACTGCCGCAGCACCCGCCCGGAGGGGGCCGCCCACGCGGGGTCGTACATGTCGCCGATCCCGCGCAGCGGGGGGACCGGGACGGACACCGTCTCGGCAGCGATGTGCGGCAGCGAGCTCTGGGAGGGACGGAAGGTGAGCGCGGTCGGAACGGTCAGCTGCACCTCCTGCGAATCGGTCTCCAGCGGGCGCACGCCGTCCGCCGCGCCGGTTCCGGCGCCGGTGCGGGCGATCGTGGTCACCTGGGGGACCTGTCGGCCGGGCCGTCCCGGGGTCATGAGCCGCCGCCGGCCGCGGGGACGGCTGACGGAGGTGACCTCTACGTCGAACGCCAGCACGGAGTGGTACGCGCTGGTATCACTGGAGCCGGTGGTCAGCCAGCGCGCCTCCACGCCCGGACCGGACTGGCCCGCCCTGGACCTGGAGAAGGCGAGAGCGGCGGCGAACGTCAGGTAGGCATGGCCGGGAATCGGCTTGGCCGAAAACGTCCCGGTCACCGAGGCGCCGTACTGTCCGCTCTGACCGCTCTGAGCCCCCTCGACCAGCTTGGCGGTGCGGCGGGACTTCCAGTCCGCGATGTCGCCTTCGTACCGCGGTGGCGTGACCAGGCGGCCCTTGACCCGTACCAGGACGTAGTGGTTACTGCCCCACCCCTGGCGGTACAGGCGCGCCGTCAGGCCGGTGGTGAAAAGCCGTCCCTTGCCGGAGGCCGTGGCGGACGGGGACAGCTTCGACGTCAGGACGCGGTGGTTGGTGTGCATCCGGGTGCGGTCGGATGCCGTCGTGCCGAAGCCGGAGCTTGCGGCGTCGCCGTACCTGGGCAGGAAACCGGCCAGCCGCGGGTCCTCCGTGAACAGCTCCTCGATCTTGGACACGAGTTGGGCAGTGTCCAGGGGGGACAGCGCCACACTGGGACTGAACGGGCCGAAAGGCAGGATGCGTTCGTGTCCCGGGTGCCGCAGAAGCGGCGGGACCGACGGCGCGTCGCCCGGCAGCCGCAGCCCCAGCGAGACCGCCTCGTCGGGGCGCAGGCTCAGCCAGGCGGTCACGTCCTTGTACGCCGGTCCGCCGCGCAGTCCCGCCCGCATCTCGCTGGACAGGTCGCCGGTGCCCTCCGCCCAGACCCGCACCCGGGCCCGGTACAGGACGCGGTCACCGGTGATCTGCCGGCCGTACGCCGTCACGGCGCCGGAAGTGGAGGAGACCGAACGGCTCGCCGAGGACGACACCGCGGGCCGGACGGCCAGCCGGAACTGAGGGCCGCCGGGGAGCAGCCCCAGGCCGACGGCCGGGCCCAATCCGACCTCCCCGCCCACTCGGCGGCTCTGCCCCTGCGAGCGCGACCGGTCGGACTGCCGGTAGAGCCGCGAGAACGCTGGGCCGACACCGCGCTCCGGCGCGATCTTGACGATCTCGGCCCGCGCCCGGTATCCGCCGCGTACGCTCCCACTCGCGTCGACGAACTCCTCGGAGTCCGTCCACCCCTCCATGTAGGCGTGCAGGTCCTCGGTGAGCCGGTCCGCCGTCCCGGCCGCGAACGCGGTGGACCGCCCCGGGGCACCGTGCGCTGTGAGCGCGGGGTGCATGACGGCACGGAGGACGTCGAACAGTCCCATGCCGCCCTCGTACTGGCCGCCGGTGTCGGTGACCGCCAGCACGTCCAGCGACGCGGCGAACCGCAGGGCGCGCTCGGTCCTGGCGGCCAGCGGTTCGAGCGCGGCGCGCGGCGCGGGCGTTCCGTCGGCGACGAGGTGCCGGACGCCCACACTGGTGGTCGCCGACCCCTTGGCGCGGAAGACCCGCGGCTGCGCGCCCGCGCGCTGTACCCGCACGGTGGTGACGATCTTGCGCGGCACGTCCACCGAACCGCCGGAGCCGACTGTCAGGCGGTTGAGCGACACCTTCTCCTGGACGACCGACTCGTACGCCGTCCGACCGAACGCCAGGTTCACCGCCGCCGTTGGGCCCCCGAGCAGACCCGGTGTGGGCGTCGGCAGGAGCACGGTCCCCACCGCCTTGACCGCCCAGCCGCGCGTGGAGACCGACGACGCGGCGGTGGCGGAGCCGGTCGAGTGCATGCCGGCGATGTCGGGGCCGTCGGCCTTGTCCCGGTCCGCCAGGGCGATCAGCGGCCGCTGTTCGTCTTTGTCCCGCGTGAGGGAGACGGTGACGTCGTACCAGCCGTCCCTGCCGCGGATCTGGAACGGGACGCCGTCGCCGAGGAACGCGTCGGCGTTGGACTCCAGCTTGCCGACGACCGGCGCCGGGTCGCCCCCGGTCTGCACCCGTATGCGTTCGGCGACCCAGGCCAGGTCGTCCAGGCCGTGCAGGTGCGACCTTCCGGGGGCCTTCATCGACTCCAGGTACCAGGGCAGCCGCAACCGGGCGAGGACACGCGGAGCGGCCGCCGGCGCCGGCGGGTGGGCGGCCGCGTCCCGCGGGGGCTCGTGCTCGCCGGGCGCCCGCCGCGCCACCTCGGCGGCGTGGTCGGCCGCGGCGACGGCGGTGCCGCCCGCCGAAGTGCCCTTCGCCGCCCCCGCGCCCTCGGCGGTGTTGCGGAAGCGGGGGTCGGGGTAGGCAGCTGAACGGCCGGGGGCATCGAGGGCGGGGCCGGGCCGGGACGTCCCGGAGTCTGCCCGGCCGCCCGTCGTGGAGGGGCCGGGGGCGAAGAGGGTGACACCGGGGGCGTGACTGGGCGCGTGCGCCGACCCGGTTGTGGCGACGCCCTTGACCGCCTCGTGCGCAAACCGCGGATCGGCGGACGGCTCTTCGGCGACCCGGACTACGTCGTATACGGTGCCGTCGCCGGCCGTGGCGCTGGTGATCTTGGTGACGAGCAGCCCGGTCGGCCGGGGGTACCGCACATGGCTCTTGCTGGGGTCGTGCGCCAGGGCGGTGTGGTCGCGGGCCGAGGAGTGCTCCACCTCGACGAGGACGCGGGGCGTGCCGGCCGGGAGGTCTCCGAGGAGCGCCAGCGCCTCGTCGGGGTCGTATGCGACGCGGTGGAACCGCGGCACACCGAGCCCACGCAGGGAGGCGGCAGCCCCGTCGGCCGGTGCGGTCGTCGCGTAGTACACCGTCCGGTCAACCGGCGGCAGCTCCGCGAGTCCCTCCGCGGCCAGCCCCAGGTGGAAGGGGATCTGGACGCGCAGCTGCCCGGCCATCCGGGGGGCGAGGCCGAGCATCTTCCCCAGCGCGTCCTCGAATTCGGCGCTGCCCGGTGCGGCGGCCGCCATCTGATCGGCGGACGGCCGCAGCAGGGGACGCAGCAGCAGCGGAAGCCGCAATCCGCCGCCGCCGCGGGCCTGGTCCACCGCGTCGGCGATCGTCTTCCGCACCAGCGGCATCAGCCGTGCGGCGCCCTCGGCGAAGGGGAGCTCGTCGGCTCCCGACAGGAGGAAGGGAAGGCTCGGCTCGTGGCCGAGCAGGAACAGCCCGATGACGTGGGCCGGGTCCAGCCGGTCCAGTGGCGAACCCTGCGCTGCGGCGTTCCCTGCGCGTGCCACGGGGTGCCGGGCCGCCCAGCTGTCCGCGCCGAGCTCGGACTCACCGCCGAGCGGAATCGGGGGAGGCTGCTCGGAGGCCGACAGCGTCCGGACCGCCCGGATCAGGCCGTGCGGTACCTGGATACCGTCGGCGTCCGCCAGCGTGTGCGCCATGCCCTGGGTGTGCATCCGCCAGTGCGGCAGGCGCAGCCGCTCCGCCAGGTTGCCCGGGGGCAGACCGGTGCGCGGTGCGAACAGGGCGTCCACCAGGCCGTACAGATGGGTGCCGTCGCCGGCCAGCGCCGCGCCGAGCACGGCCGGGCTGCCGCTCATCTCGGACTCGGCCAGGTCGATAAGGAGCGAGCTGAGGGGGATCTGGTGGGTCAGCCCCCAGCCGAGCACCGCCTTGACGAAGCCGGGGAAACGATCCGCGGACAGTTTCAGGTCCCGGTAGGACCAGTACATCGCCCGGGTGCTCGGCACCCGGCCCTGGTGGTAGTGAATGCCACGGCCATCGAGCAGCCGCTGCTGCGTGGCCGCATCAGCCCCGTCCCTGAACGTGGCAGCGAGGTGGGCGCCCGCCGCCGCTGTCCACGCGGCGTGAGCCAGTCCGGGCAGGGAGACTCCCGGCTTTCCGGGATCGGCCGTCACCGGGTACCGCCCGGTGCCATTGAACGCCGTGACGACCTGGCGCATGATGTCCAGCGACTCCGGATCGTCGGCGAGCCGCTCGCCGAGGGCGCGCTCATAGTCCACGGCGTACTGCCGCCACCTGTTGCCCGCTGCGGAGTAACGCGCCGCCTGGCCTGCGAGGTACGACTCGGCCGAGCCGGCCGACTGCGCGGGCCCACTCCGCCGCTGGACCTTCCCGATCCCGGGAGCGGGGGACGAGCCCCAGCCCGGAAAGAGCTGGACGAAATCGGTCACGCGGTCGGCGGGAAAGCCGACGACCGTGTTCCCCGCGTAGAGGTCGCGTCCCGGCGGGTGCTCGTCGGCAATCTGCTGCGCCACCGTCGGAAGGCCGGGGCGTGCGACGCCCGCCGAACAGCTCCATTGGAGGAAGGGTGTGTTGTCGGCCACGCCCCTCTCCGCCAGCCGCCGGGCGGAAGCGGCCCCGCTCTGCCCACCGCTCAGAACCTTGGGACCGAACCGCCCCACTGCCGCGATGAAATGGGGATTTCCGTGCGAGCTGCCGACGACGAACCCGGGCGCGCCGCCGCTCCCGCCGGAACCGCCCGGCAGGGGCCACACCTTTTTGGTACCGGTGCCGGCGACCTGCGCGTGTGTCACCTTCGGCAGGTACCTCAGCATCGGACGGGCGAGGGAGAGATCCCGTGCGTTGAGACTGGAGAAGCCGAACCACGCTCCCCGACTGGTGTACAGGTCCCGTATCAGGACCTCGTTGTCCCAGCCGGTCGGCGCGGTCGGCTGCGGCTTCTCGACGACGACGACACGCCCGTACCACAGCCCCGTCCGTTCGTCCTTCGCGTGATTGAAGCTGTGCACCTGCAGGGTCGTGTGCGGGGGAAAGACCACCTGGCGCCGCGACGGCGCGAAGGCGAAGACGGAGACCTCGCGGGCCGCCATCGGCCTCACGACCTCGATCAGAAGCGGATGCGAGCTCCCGGGCGGTGCCTGCCGCACCTGGTGGGCCAGCTGGTCCATCGCCACGACACGGTCCGTCGTCCCGACACGGAACGCGACGTTGCCGATCTTGGCGCCCACCGTTGTGAGCGGCGACGTGCTCGCGACCAGCGGCCCCGGAGTCATCGAGGCGTACAGCACCGAGCGGCCGTCCGCGGGCATCGCCGGGAGAATGTCCAGGGCCTCCTCAGCCATCGCCGCGTGGCCGCGGATCTCGGCCAGCAGGTTTTCGTCCGCCGCGGCGGCGACGGCGTCGACCGCCGCGTACAGATCCGCCTGCGGGGCGGACCCGGCAAGGGCGGCGCTGACGCCGGGGTCGCGCAGCAGCAGCAGCGGCCAGGTCGCCCGGACCCGCGGATCCGCCTCCCGGCCGGCGCTCCGGATCCGGCCGCGCAGCCGGTCCAGCGCCCCCGGAGCGTCGAGGCGCATCCCCGGGGCCAGGAAACGCGCGTCGGGACCCGAGGCCAGGGTCAGCGCCATGGAGTGACCGCCGGACAGGAACCCCAGTCCTTTCTCGGACGCCGGGTCGCGCAGCAGCTCGCGCAGCGCCGCCCGGCGGCCCGCCCACATCTCGGTCGCGGCAGACCCGGCCGCCGGGGAGTGGCTCAACCCCCTGCCCAAGACCTGGAGGGGATCGGTCCAGTCCCCCTGCCCGGTAACTGCCCCGCTCATCAGCGGAAGCGTCTGTTCGGCGTACAGCGCGACGTGCGGCAGCCGGCGCAGCCTGCCCGCCAGTGCGGGGTCGGCAGAGGGGCCTTTCAGCGCTCCGCGGGGATCGACGGTGCCGTCGATCCATCCGTGCACCCGGGACATGTCCGTCAGCCAAGGCTCAGGCTCCACCCCCGCGTCCCGGACCCCGGCCCGGTGGGAGACATCGAGGAACCACTCCCACGGCAACGCGCCCGGACGCGACAAGTACCAACCCGCCAGCGCGGTACGGAACATGAACACGTCGGCACCCGGGGGCGACACATGCCGGTACACGCCCAGCAGCAACTCGACGTCCCGGGCCTGCTGCCGCTGGCGGTCCGTCAGGTCGGCCGATCCGCGATACCCGCGTCCCCGCATCTCGGCGTCCCACGCATCACCACGCGGCAGGACGCCGACCGGCGCCGACAGCCCCCGCAGCCCGTGGAAGTACGGCGCAACCCGTGCCAGGGCCTCCATCAGCACGGTGAACCGTGCACTTCCCTGGCCGTCCACCAGGGCCCTGACGAGGGCGAGGGGTTCTTTCCCCTTGGGCGCGGGCCCGTTGAACAACCGGCGCGCGAAGAAGACCTTCACAGCCCCGGTCCCGGTCGTGAAGTGCCCAGCCAGCGCGGTGAGCACCGCGCCGACGTGCGCGAGTGGGACCGTGTCACGGGTCAGGGCCTCGGCGGCCGCCTGCCCATAGTCGCCCGAAAGCAGCAGATAGCGCGACCGCGACGGCCCGGTGAACATCCCCGGGAACCGCGGCGCGTGCACCGCCGGGAACGACGACACCACCGCATTCCCGGGCGGCATATGCTGCAGACCCGCCGCCGCTTGGGTGTTCTCGGCGGGGGTGAGAACGGGCGGCGGGGCGAGCGGAGCGGGGGCCGTCTCCGGCACGGCGGCCTCGCCGTCGTCGGTCACCGCGATATCCGACGGTTCCGCGGCCGGCTCCAAAGGCGGCGGCAGGGTGACGGTCGCCCTGGCCGGTGCGGTGTGGTCCGCGGCCGGGAGGGGCGCCGGCCCGTGGGTCCGCGGTCCGGTGGTGTCCTCCGCCCGGTCCCACTGGTCCCAGAACGCGCGATAGCCCTCGTACAGCGCGTTCTCCCGGCCGGTCCGGATCACCGGGTTGAACGTCTCGCCGCCGTGCCGGGCCGGGCCGAACAGGTCCCGCAGCAGCCGCCGCACGGCCTCGTCGTCGTCCTGCCACTCCGGACCGTTGTTGCGGGGCAGCTTGGTGAACGGGTCCACGCCCGCGTTGGCACCGAAATGGGCGTTGACGAGCTGTCCGAAGTACTCGAACTCGGTCTTGGACGAATAGTTGGTCTCGCCGCCGGGCACGGCGCTCAGTGAGCCGTCCGGCCACTGGGCGTCCGCCTCCCGGGCCAGCTTCCTCCGGTAGACGTCCCTGATCTCCCGGCGCATCTCATCGGTCAGTCCGTAGCGGTGGACGGCGTGAGCCATCTCGTGCACGACCGTGGAATAGCCGTCCGGGTACGTCCGGGAACCGGGCACACCGGTCTGCTCCCCCAGGAGGTTCTCCTCCGCGACGGCCGTGACCCGGTTCTCGACGCCTCCCCGTACGGTGTCCCAGGTGCGCGAGCTGCCCGTCCGGGGCTGTTGTCCCGCCAGATGGCTGAAGGGCGCGAGCGAGGTCAGCGCCTGGTTGCGGGGCAGGACGAACACGCGCGCACCGGCCTTGAGCATCCGCTCCGCCACGTCCGGGTCGCGCATCAGCAGCGAGAGCGTCGCCCGCGCCTGGTTCCGGGCCGACACCGGCTGTTCGACACCGTCGGCCGCGTGCACCATCAGCCGGGCGGCCGACGCGACGAACTCCTCGGCCGGCAACCGGTTCCGCAAGGCGTCCACCAGCGCGTGGTCCGACGCCAGGGACATTCGGTCCGCCTCGGGCAGAAACTCCAGCTCCGCCTGCCGCTCGGCCGCCGTCATGCCCGGCAGGCGAGCAGCCAGGCCCGCGGCGTCGCCGGTGGCGGTGGCCGGAGCCCGGACCGGGCCGGCATGGTCGGTGGTGGCGGTGGCCGTGGTCTCCGGGTCGTCCTGCCGGTCAGCCGGAGGCGGCGCCAGGGCGGAGGTTCCAGCCGGTGCGGACACGTCCTGAGCGGCGCGGGTGATGGTGACAACGCGGAAGGGGGGCTGGTGGCGGACCAGCATCGGGACCTCGCCGAGCTGGATACCCAGGGCGCCCCCCAAGGCCGCCAGCGGCCGGGGACTCACCGCTTCCTTCGCGACCTCGAACGGGATGAACCCCGGGGTGCCGCTGTACCGTTCGTTGAAGTCCCGGAGGTGCCTGGCCAGCTCGTCCGGCTGGCTCTTGCCCTCCATGTCGTTGTCAGTCAGCACCCACGCGGTGCTGCCCGGGCCCATGACGTGTTCCAGGGACGCCGCCAGGCCGTCGGCGCCGCCGTCGAGCGCCCACGGTCCCGGATGCGGGACCAGCACGTTGGTGTGGGGGACGTGGTGCCCGAAGTCGTTCAGGGGCCCGGGTACCAGTGCCATCGTCCCCAGGTTCGCTGACGGGCCCATGCGCGTTTCGATGACCGGCACCATGGCCGGGTCGTAGGCGCTGAGGTTGCCGCGCAACTTGAGCGCGTCGGTCAGGAACCGCTGGTCGTCGGGGACCGCGCCGTCAACCGCCGCTACCACCGTGTTCCGCGTCTGCTCCAGCGCTTCGGAGAGGAGCGTCATCTCGTCGATGGCGCGCAGTCGTTCCTGCTGTCCCGTATGCAACTCCCGGAACCAGTCCGACGCTTCGATCTCCGGCCAGGTCAGAATCGAACCGTCGCCGTCCTCGTCCATCATGACGAGGTTCGATTCCTCCGCGTCCGAGGGCGGAGGCGGCGCCAACGCGCTTTCGTCGGCCTCGTGCTCCTGAGCGGCGGGCGCGTGGGGGAGGACGTCGCTGAGAAGGGCCTCGTGGGTCCACGCCGACGGAAGGGGCTGCGGCGCCCACAGCTCCTGGTACGCGTCGATGACATCGTGGCGGAAGTCGTCGGCGATCTCGTCGAGCGGGATGCCCTCGCCGTGTCCCGCGCTGAGGGCGTCGAAGGAGCCGGCCACGCCCTTCAGCACCTCGGCGACGTCCGATTCGAAGGTGAAGTGCGCCGGGAGCAGCCGCGTTTCGTGGGCGCGCCGGGAGTCCCACTCCCACATCCGGCCCGTGAGTTCCGCCAGGGTGCCGGCGTGTGCGCCGAAGACCGCGTCGAAGGCGGAGAGCACCCGCTCGTCCCAGCCCGACCTGGCCCGCTCCTCGTCCTCGTCGGACAGCTGGACGCCGGGGTGGGCTTCCCGCCACCGGGCCAGCTCGCGCTCGAAGACCTCGCCCGCCGACCGCAGCGCGGCATCGTGGGCGTGGCCCCGCAGCAGCCAGGTGTGAATCCGGTCTGGTTGGGTCAGCTTTCCGTAGTCCCGCTTGAAGTCCTCCAGCCGGCTCGCCATCGGTCCTCCGCCGCCGGCGAGCCGGCCGAACAGCCCGTCCACCTGGCTGGCAACGACGGCCCCCACCAGGCTCGAAGCGGCGGAGTCCGTGGGTCCTTCGGGGAGCGGGAACCGGCGCAGGAACGCCTCACCCACCGCAGACGGCGCCGTGTCCCAGGAGTCCACAGCCGCCTGGACGTCGTCGAGCGCGGTCTGCCGCACGGTCTCACGGGTGGCTTGGACGGCCAGCTTCGCGGGCAGTCCCGCGAGAATCCCGTCGAAGCGGGCCCCCCACGGCGCCGACAGCGACGAGGTGTCGGCCGACAACGGTCCCGGGCGGTCCGCTGTGCCCGACACATCGCCGAACGCCTCGTCGAGTTCCCGCTCCGCCTGGTCCAGCACGACGCCGAGTCCCTCCGGGGACACCGTCGTGTCCTGCGTCCCGAAGGCCTCCAGCAGCGCCCGGCCGTCCTCGTCGAGGTCCTGGGCGAAGGAGTCCGCCAGCCGGGCGAGCCGGTCCGCCAACTGCGCGCGGCCGGACTCGTGTCCGGCGTGGGCCGTGAACTGGTCCCCCAGCATGCCCAGCATCTCCCGCAGCCGGGCCCTGGCCTCGGGGAGCTTGGCCCTCAAGTCGCCCGGGGCCGCGGCACCGGCCGGGAAGACGGCGTCGATCTCCTCATGCAGCCGCTTGTCGAAAGGGACCGCCACGCGGGCCTCGGTCGCACGGACGATATCGGGGGTCACCTCGAAGGGGAGCTGCTCCCCGGACGTGGCCAGCCGCTGCAGCCATGCCTCGAAGGCGCCGGTGAAGGCGGCGTGCCCCTCCCGCAGGGCGAGCCGACGTACGGCTTCGTTGTCGAAAGTGTTCCGCGGGTCGGTGTCGCGATCGCCCACGGGACCGGACGCGTGATGCGCCCATGCCTGCTCCCGGATTTCGGCGAGCTGCCGCTCGTCGAGCCCGCGCGGGGCGTCCGCGGTCCACTCGGCGAACGTCTCGTCGAAGGACCGCCGGGCCTCGTCCCGCTGCCGCTCGGCCGCGGCGTGCGCCGCGGCCTCCGCCAGCCGTTCGGCGTAGTGGGCGTGCAGGTCCTCCTGCCGCCGCGCCCACAGCGGGATCCGCCAGTCGTCGGGCGCGGCGTGGGAGGGCGCCGGTACGGCGGTCCGCCCCGGCCCGGCCGCCTCTGCGGCCTCGCGCGCCCCGAGGTAGTCGCGCTGGACCTCCTCGATCTCCCGCTGGGCCCAGTCCACCGCGCCGCGCGAGGACAGCGTGACCGCCTGGTCCGGCTCGTCGGCGACCAGGTCGCGGAAGTCCTGCCGCATCTGGTGCCGGGAATGCGCGACCTCGGCGAACCCGGCGGCGCGCCGGTCGAACTCCTCGCGGATCTCGGGCCAGGCGCCGGGGCCCTGTTCGGTCAGCCGGCGCAGCAGCGGTCCGGCGATGGCCTGGCGCCCGGTCTCGTACCAGGTGGTCGTGGGGCGGTCCCACTCGGACGCGGGCGCCCAGCCGGTCCGGGTGTGCTCCTCGAACAGGCGCGTGAGACCGGCCGCCTGCGGGGCCTGGTCCTGGAGCCTGCGCGCCGCTTCCCGCAGCTGCTGGTCCAGGCGCTCCGCGTCGGAGGCCGGGCTGCCGGAGCGGGCGGCCGCGAGCTGATCGGCGACGTACCCGTCCCGCAGCGAGGCGAGCCGGTTGTCGTACCACGCCCGGGTGCCGCTGTCCCAGGCCGACGGGTACGGGGCCAGGCCGGTGGCGTCACCGTACAGGTCCGGACCGGCGACCCTGGCGGACCGCGTCCACCCGCGGTACGCCTCCGCGAACTGCTGCCGGAACGTCTCGGTCACGGCGGGAGGGGCCTGGACGTGCCCGTCCGGCGCCACCACCCGGCTCGTCGCGTCCTGGGACAGTGCGTGGTGGAAGTCGTCCACCAGACGCGTGTACTGCGCCGACGTACGGAACTCCATCAGCGGCAGGGGCAGCGTCTGCGGGGCGGCCACCTGCCGCTCGAAGAGGTCGCGCGCGGACTCGCGGGCGGCCGCCTGCTCCTCCATCTGCCGCAGCTTCCCGGCGAGTTGTGCGTCGAGCGGTGCGTGCCCGGCCTCCTCGGCGGCGCCGCGCTCGTCCGCGAACCATTCCCGGGCCTGCGCGATCTGCGCGAAGTCCCCCGCCTGTAGCCCCGGAAACGCCTCCAGGTGCGCGTCGAACCGCTGATACGACGCGTCACGATCCGCGGCGGTGTCCGCTACGTGGTGCAGCCGCGCGACGGCGTCCGCCGCCTGGCCCTGTGGGCGAGGCCGGGCGTCCGCGTACCGGCCGTCCGCAGTCTGGCCGGAGGGGCCCTGCCGGTTCCCCTCCGCGGGCGGGTGCGCATGGATCCGCTGCTGCACACCCGAGCCGTGCTCCCCGGCGGACGACGGGTGGAACGGGTCCTGGCTGACGTCGAGCCGGAAGGGGCGCAGCGTCCACGTCGGGTGGCGCTGCGCGTGGGCGTAGGCCTCCTCGTCGGCCCGGGCCCCGTCCCGCAGCACCTCCCAGCGCTCGCGCGTCTGCTGCACCAGCTCCTGGCGGGCCGCGCCGAAGTCGCCGGGGTTCTCCTCCCTGGCGCGGTCCCAGGCGCCGGAGAAGTCCTCCCGCAGGGCGGCCACGCCCTGCTCGTAGGAGGCGCGCGCCTCGGGCGAGCTCAGGTTGTGCGAGTCCAGGCCGGACGAGGACGACAGCTCCTCCAGGACCGACGACTTGCCCAGCGCCTCCCGGAAGGCGGCCTCCATCTGCTGCCGAGCCGCCGCGCTCTCGGCGGCGGTCCGTTCCCGCATCCGCTCGGCGTATGGCGAATTCCGTTCGAACTCCTCCTGCCTGGCGGCCAGTTCGTTTCCGAATGCGTCGTCCTGGCTCTTCTCCGCGTTCAGCCAGCCACGGATGTCGCGCTGTTGCGGGCCGTAGATCTCGTGGTACTGCGTCGCCCAGCCGCCGCGGAAGTCCTCCTGGATGCTCGCGAACGTCTCGTCAGTGACGCCGAACCGCCGGACGGCCCGTCCGCCGAAGAGGTCGTTGACCGAGGCGGTCATGTCGTTGAACCGGCCGGCGCCGTCCTGGAGCGCCATCCGCGCCGCGGCCTCGAACGCCACGCGGTGCGGCAGGGACCGCATCGCGGGTTCGAAGACGTCCTGCCGGAAGCGCTGTTCCCGCAAGGCCAGTTCGTCCCTGGACCAGGTCCGTGAGTCGGGCCAGCCGACCGTCTCGCGGTAGCCGCGGGTGATCTCCTGCCGCACGTCGTCCCGGACGCGCGCCGGGACGCCCCGGCCCATCGCCTCGTCGATCCGGGTGTCCGCCCCGCGCAGCGCCGCGTTCAGGCCGACGCGGTACTCGTACCGTCCGGGCAGCTGGCTCCTCATCAGGTCGTGCGTATCGTGCAGGGCGCGGATGTACGCGGCCTGATCCCCAGCGGGCGGCCGCTCCCCCGGGCCACCGGGGAGCAGGTCGCCGCCGGGCTGTGCCCGCAGTTTGGCCTGTGCCACGAGGTCCTCGTGGTACTGGCGGGCCACCTCGGCGGTGTTCACGCTGTCGAAGTCCGCGGCGGCATGGGCCGACTCCTGCCGCGCGAAGGGGTTCTGGTAACTGTCGACAATCTGCTGGCTGTCCCAGAGCAGGTCGTCCTCGGTGACCCGGACCGCCAGCCGCTCACGCCAGCGGGCGGCCAGCTCGTTAACTGCGGGCTCGACCTCGTGCCGGTGCGCCGTCCACTCCTCGTGCGGCAGCCGGAGGACCTCGCGGCCGTCGGGCAGGGCGTGGGTGGCCTTCTCGAACTCCTCGTTGAACGCGCCGCGCAGGTCGTCCAGCTGCCGCTGGGTCGCCTCCGCCTCCCGGCCCGCCCGCTGGTAGATGTCGTCAGCGGCGACCGCGAGCTCCTGCCGGGTGCGCAGGCCGCCGGTCAGCTCCCCGATCCGCTCGTCGGCCACCCGGTGCAGGGCGTCCCAGGTCGCGGGGTCGATCCGCCCGTCATCGGTTCGCAGGCCTTCGGCGGCCCGTTCCACCTGGTTGCCGATGTCCTCGACGAAGCGGGCCCGCAGCCGCGCCTCGTCGGCAACCGTCAGCCCGGTGGTGGGACGGTCCGGCCGATTGTCGTACGTCCGCTCCCCGACCGTCCGCGCGGCGTCCGCCGCGGCCTCCAGCTCGAACTCGTCCTGCAGCGCGTCGACACGGTTGCGGAACCTCTCCTCGAACTCGCTCCTGGAGAGGGCGCGGTTCCGGAACGTCTTCAGGTCGGGCGCGTCGTCACGGTTGCCGAACTTCGCCTCGAACTCCTCCTCGGAGATGACGCGGTTCCAGAACTGCTCAAGGTCGGCCCGCCAGCCCGCGTTGAAGCGGTCCTGGACGCGCTGCCGCCACTCCGGCCCCTGGTGGGCGGCCCTGGTTTCCTGCCGGATCATCGAGTCGGCCAGGACCGCGGGCGGAAATTGCTGGTCGAGGCCCTCGATACCGGACAGGCGGTCGGCCAGCAGCTGCCGGTCCGGTGTCTCCGTGCCGTCCCTTGGTGGCCGGGCCACCGCCTGGGCCCCGTCGCCCGAGTCCTGCTCCTCGGTCCCGCTGCGGCCCCGCAGCTGCGCGTATGCCTCGGCCACGGGACCCACGAACTCGTCCGGTACGCCGAGTTGCCGCGCCCAGGCCACCAGGCCGCTGGGGCGGGGCGGGGGGACGCCGTGCATGTTGTCCTGCAGATAGGCGTCATGGCCGGCCGCCACGGCCCGGTCCGCCTCCTGCTGCCACCAGAACCCGTCCTCTTCGCGGTCGAACCTCTTCTCGTACGAGGCGGCGATGCGGTCCTGGGCCGCGTTCCACTTGCCGGCGCGCGTCTCATCCGCCGCGGGGAAGACGTACGACGGGTCCACCGGCTCGACAGGCGGCGCCTCGCCCTCCGGGTGCGGCGGCTGCGGTGCCTCCGCGTGGTCGTGGCGGGCGGCGTCCTGGGTGCCGTCGGCGGCCCGGTCGTGCGCCCCCGCGGCATGGCTCTCGCCGGGACGCAGCGCGGGCGCCGCAGACGGCGGGGACGGCGGCCGCGCCGGCTCATCACCGGCCGTACGACTGCCCTCAGCAGCGCGGCGGGGAGCATCACCGGGGGTCTCGGGAAGCTGCGGCCGGGCGTCCTGACGGCCACCAGCGAGCGACGGAGCGCCGCTTTCGGTGGACGGCCGCGCGGGCGTCACGCCCGGGGCCCCGCCGGTCCCGCGCGCCGCCCCGGGCTCCTGAGCGGCCGGGATCACGGCGGGGGGCCTGCCCGCGCCCCCGGGCGGCCCGGACTCCGCGACCGGGGCGGGTGTTCCCGGCAACGGCGTGGCGGACGGCTCCGCGTCCCGCGCCAACGGCGTTCGCTGCGGCGCCGGTTCGGGCCGGACGTCGGGCGCGCCGGGGGCCCGTCCCCCGGCTCCCTCGCCGGACGCCGCCGCTACGGGGGCGCGCTCGGACGGCGCCGCGGTCTCCGGCAGATCGTGCGGTTCCTGTACGACGCGCACCGGTGCGGGCTCGGGCGGTGGCGAGGGAGGCTTTCCCGCGGTCCCCGTGCGGACCCCGGTGCCCTGCGCGGACTCCCCGTCGCGCCCGGAAGACGGGACGTCGCCGCGCGAGGGAATGTCGCCGCGCCCGGCCGGAGGCTGCGGTGTCTCGTGCACGCCTCGCTGCCCGCCGCCCTCGACGAGCGCCGGTCCGGGGCGCGGCACGTCACCACCGATCCGCGGACCCGCCCCGCCCTGCGCCGGAACCGTACCGGGCGGCGGCTGCAACACGCCGGTCTGCGAGGCGGACTCGTGAGGGACGCCCGTCTGCGAGGCGGACTCGTCCGGCGCGCCGGTCCGCTGGAAGGGCTCGCCGGGCGTGCCGGACCCGTCGAGGCCGCGGGACGGACCGAGGCCGTCCACCGGATGGCCCGGCCCGGCCTGCTCCGGAACGGGCGTCTCCTCGGGGCCGGTGCGTTGCCCCGTCACGCCGTCCAGCCAGTCCTCGATCGAGCGGTTCTGCCGCACGCCCTGGTCGGCGGGGAACGCGGTGGCGTGCTGCGACGTCTCCTCGGTGGCGGGCCTGGCGGGACTCTGCGGCTCCCGCGGGCCCTCGGGCTGCGCGAGGCTCTGCCGCTCGTGCGGAACGCCCGGCCCCGACAACTCCCGCGCACTGTCCGGAACACCCTGCTCCACCGACGGCGCCTGCTCGGGGGCGCGAACGGGCTGCGCCACCGCAGCCGGATCCTGCGGCGACGTCACCGTGTTGCCGTCCGTGGTATCGCCGGGGCGGACCACGGGCCCACCCGGCGACGTCACCGTGTCACCACCCCTCGTGTCCCCGGGGCGCACGACGGGCTCACCCGGCGACGTCAGGCCGGCGTCGCCGGTGCCGCGGTCGGATTCGAATCCGGGCAGACCGCGCAACGGCTCGGCCTCCCCGGGGACCGTCCGGTCCCGGCCGGCCCGCGGCGCCACAGCCGTCCCGTCGGTGTCGCCGGAGCGGAGCTGTCCGGAAGGCCCGTCGGTCGTCAGCCGCGGCGGCTGCGCGGCGGTCGGCACCTCGGCGAAGTCGCTGCCGTGGTTGGCTCCCTGACGGGCCTGGGCGGGCGATTCGTAGATGTCCGTGACCGAGACGGCGTCGTCGAAGAGGCCCCCGTCCGTGGCCGACACGAGGTCATCCTCGCGGTGCGCCCGAGAACCGCGGCCCCCCGGACTCCGTGTGCCGCCGACGGACGCCTCCCCGGCAGAGGCCGGGGAACCGCCGGACAGGAAGGTGGGGGACCCGCCGTTCTCCTGGACGTCGACCGGCGAGCCCTGCTCAAGGTTCCCGTCGTCCGCGAACGACGCGAAGCCCCCGTCCTGGTCGCGGTCACCGCCTTCCCGCCACGGGGGGGCACCGTCGCTCTCGCGGGGGATGTCCGGGCGGCTGCCGATGTCCGTTCCCGTCGCGTCCGGCCGGAAGCCGTCGCCCTCCAGGGGCACGTTCGGGCGTCCGAGTGCTTCCCCGTCCTCGGGCCTGCCGGTAAGGGGCGCGCCGTCGGCGCCCTCCGGCCCCTGGGCCGGGCGCGGCACGTCGGCCAGCCTGGACGGATTGGTGATCTCCGGGACCTTGTCGATCTTCGCCCCGCCCTTGCCGCCCTTCAGCGTCGGGATGTGACCGATCGCGCCGCCCACGGCTCCGGCCACCGCGCCCAGTCCGGGGTTGCCCTCGATGTTGAACGCGGCGTCCGTCGCCGCCGTGCCCGCCGCGCCACCCGCAGCGCCCAGCGCCACCTTGCCCACGAACAACTTGAGGATGTTCGGCGCGATCACACCCCCCGCCCCGAACATCCCACCGATGATCGCGCCGTTGATGGCACCGGCGCCCAGCGCCATTTTGGTGTTGTCCCAGTTCCAGTGACGTCGATGCCCAGCGAACTGGCCCCCCTGAATCGCCGCGTCCAGGAGTCCGGCGACCCCTACGTTGATCGCGACCGCGGCCAGCAGCCGGCGCAGGATCATCCCCACCGCAGCGCGTCCCGCCGCCACGATCCCCGGTACCGCCTCCGGCGCCCACCACGCGAGGAACGCGATCTGCGCCGCCATCCACCCCAGCATCGCCAAGATCATGATCTTGGCGTACTGCACCTGCAACGCGGTCTCGTTGCACAGATCGGCGACCTGATCGGCCACCGACGCCATCTGCGACAGGTTCTTGTGGACCTTCGTCAGGTACTGCTCGAACTCCGCGGACGTCGGGCCCGAGACCCCCGACTTCACATCCGCGATCACGGGACCGATCCCGGCCGCGATCTCGCGCGCCTTCGCCGCGTAGTCCCGGTGCGCCGACTCCAGCCCCCACAGCTTGTCCTCGTCGGCCTTCGGCCAGACGCCGCCGGCGAGAGCGGCCACCCATTGCAGCCCGGGGGGCATCATGATGCTCATGGGCAGCAACCACCAGTCGACGTGTCACAGGCCCGGAACGCTCGGCGCACCCGGGGCGGAACCGTAAGGAAAGCTGGGGCGACAGTCGCCTTGCACATGCGAACGACCCCCGGGTTCAGGGACGTTCACCCTCCCCCTGATGCGGGCACGCCGTCGGCGGTGCCGCCCGCGGTTGGCTGGGCCGGCTCGTCCGGACGGGGCGGCAGGATGTCGTCCAGGTCGCCGACCCAGGTGCTCTCGCCCTCCGCTTCGGCGGCGGTCATAGTCTCGCGCAGCATGTGCGGCTCCACCGTCATACCGACCGGGCCGGAGGGGTTGACGTAGATCAAGTGGCCTTCGGGCAGCTGGTCGAGCAGTTCGGCGGCCTTCATGGTCCGGAAGGACAGCCTGCCCGCCGCGTGCAGGTGGTCCGGTGCGGTGAACACCGGCACGACGGGCGTCGCGTCGTCCGGCGCGACCGCGGACAGCGGACCGCCTCCCGGTGCGAGGAACACGGCGACCTCGGCCGTGGTCAACGCCCGCGCCACGGCCTCCGCCGGGCCGTAGCCGGTCGCGGCGAGCTGCACCGCGGCGTCCACCGAGTCCGTCGGATCGGGCCACTCCAGCGCTGTCGGGGACGGGCGATACTCCTCGTTGTCCCGCCACTCCACGATCTCGCCGTCCACGTCGGACCTCCACTGGCCGACCAGGGCCCAGTCCGGCGGGGTGCCCCCGCCCGACCACGTGGGGTCGACCATCGCGAACCAGTGGTCGGGCGCCTGCCGCGCCGCCTCGCGGATGTGCTCCGGAACGGGCGGCATCTCTTCCACGTCACCGCTCCCGGACTCCACCACTGCGGTGAACTCCTCGGCCTCCGGGCCCTCTTGCGCCTGATGGGGCGTCTGAGGACCCGACGGCTCCGTGGCGTCCGAAGCCGCCGGGTCCGGCTCCTGTGACGACGCATCCTCGCCCGGCCTGTCGCTCATTTCGTTCTCCACGTCCACTCGTACCGGTTTCGCTCTCCGACAGGCCGCGCGCGAGAGCCCCACCCTGTCGTGGGTTCGCGGCGGTCGGCGGCCCTCGCCCGACGTCCTACGCCGTCGGGCCCGAGGGCGGGTTCTGCTGGCCTTGGGGGTCGATGGACGCCTTCAGGTGCCGTCCCTGATCCCCGGCCTGCTGCTCGACCCCTTCGAAGACCGCCACCATGTCGCCCACCTGGTCGGCCGAGTCGCGGAAGCCCGAACTGCCTTGATAGGCAGAGGTGATCAGCTGGCTGTGCGGACCCTCGTACTGTCCGTAGAACTTCTCTCCCGTGGAGTCCTCGCCCCACGCGGGTCCGTACGCCTGGCAGGTGTCATCCAGTTGCCTGCCCGCGGCCTTCAATTGGCTCGCAAGGTCCTGGAGCTTGTCGATCGCGGGCTTCAGCCTGTCCGTGTCGACGTGCAGGCGCTCGTTCGAGGACTGCGAGGCGTCAGCCATGGCGGCCACCTCCCTCGGGCACGCCCTGGCCGCGGTCCACGTAGGCCCGCACCACGTCCGGCAGGTCCAGGTCCTCGGGCAGGAACGATCGCGGATCGACCTTCCCCTGGAGCAGATCGGCCGTCGGCACGCCGCCGAGCATCCCGCCCAGCGCGACCTCGGCCACCTGCGACAGGGCCTCGGCCCTTGCCTGTTCGAGGGTGGTCGTGATCACCCTCGAGAGGTCCTTCGGTGGCAGGCTGCGGTATGCGTTGGTGGGGAAGTCCAGCGCCGTCACCTGGCCCTGGGCTCCGACGGTGACCTTCACCACCTTGCGCGGCGCCGTCACCGTCGCCTCGACCTCGCTGATGCGGCGCTGGGTGTCGGCCGCCTGCTCGCGCGCGTCGCGGTACTCGGCCAGCAACTCCTCGACCTGCTCGTCGTATGGGGACGACATCCCGGTTCTCCCAACGCCGTGCTCGATCATTCGCGGTTCCGCCCAGTCAACGCCGGCGCATCCCGCGCGGCCAATCGGATGCGGCCGGGAATGGCCGTGCGTACAGCCGCTTCTGCCTCCGCGGTCAACGGACAGCCGGCGTACGCGTCCGCCCGGGTGCCGCCTCACCCCCAGACCTCCTCACCCTGACGCAGCAGATCGGCGACGCTGTTCCTGCCCTCCCCGTCGCCTTCCCTCTCCCGGCGCCTGTTCCTCCTGGCGGCCGCGCCGGCCGCCTCCTCCTCCGGCTCGGGCTGTGGCCGTGGCTGCGGCTCCTCCGGTTCGGCGAACGAGCAGGTCAGCTCCGTCGGTGCGGAGCCGGACGCCGAGGGCCGCCACGCGGCCCGGGCGGGTCCGGAGGACTGCCGGTCGGCGGTGGCACCTCGGGCGATCGGGTAGGCGCCGGCGGCGACCGCGGTCGCGGCGGCCGCGTCCTGCCGGGCGGCCTCGCCGGCGACGCCCTCGGCGCCGGCCGCAGCAGCCTGACGCGGGCCGAGCAGCGGCAGCAGCGAATCGGCCGCCGCGTCCCAGGCGGCCGCGTCGTCGACCACGGAGGCGGGGGGAGCGGCCACTTCCCGGTCCGGCTCCTCTTCGGCGGGTTCCCCGGAACCGGCCGCCGTGGCCTCGGAGTTCTGCGGCGCCTCGACCTCGCGAACCGTCCGGTGGTCCGGCGCGACGGCCTCGTCGGACCGGCCGTGCGATGCTGTCGCCTCGCCGGGGTGCCGCGCCGGCTCCTGGACCCGGTCCCGGGCCTGGTCCAACCCCCCGGCCCGGTCCGGCTCCTGGGCTCCCGCCCGGCTCTCGTCGCCTCCGCCGTGCCCGGCGAAGACGCGCGGCCGGGCGGGCTCCCCGCCGGTGGGCTCCGCTCCGTAGGTGGCGACCGCCGGCGCACCGTGGACTCCCCACTCCTCCTCTCCCCACGCCGATGCAACGGCGTTCTCGGGGGCGCGGCTCTGCGCGTCCGCCGGTCGGGGACGACCGTCCGCGGTGCCGGTCGCGCCGGCCGTGGCGGCGAGGAAGGGCATCGACGCCGGCGTTCCCGCGGCGAACGCCTCGGTGGCGCCGGACGCCGGGTGCGAGGGCGTGCCGGCGGCGGGCGTGCCCTGCGCCGGCTGTCCGGAGAAGAGGTCGGCGGCCGGCTCGTGTCCCTCCGGCATCGTCAGGCGGCCCTCGTCACCGGGCGCACCGTGCGGCGCGCCCATGGTGTGACCGTCGCCCTCCGAGGTGGCCACCACCCATGGCTCCGTCGTGCCGGACAGCAGGCCCGACGCGTCGGAGCGTTCGTGCTCCCGGTCGCCGCTGCTTCCGGGGTTCATCCCGGCCATCGGCATCATCGGCATGCCTGGCGTCGTCGACCCGTTGACATCGCCCTGCACGCTGCCGTCCGACGCCACAGCATGCGGCGCCCCGGACACCGCCCCCTCCTCATCCGGCATGTTCAGACCGGGACCACCCTGATCCACACCGCCCGTCACACCATCCGGTGCCGTCGACGCCGCCGAACCGTCCCACGGCTGCGCATCCCCACCCAGCAAACCCGAGGCATCCGACGGACCCGACTCACCCGCAGCACCGACCCCACCCGTCGGCGCCATCGGCATGCCCGGCGACATCGGCATCGCCGACCCGTTCACACCACCCACATGGTTCCCACCAGCCAGATCCGCGTTCCCCGGGAAACCCTGCACGGGGCCGTCCGACGCCACAGCATGCGGCGCCCCGGACACCGCCCCCTCCTCATCCGGCATGTTCAGACCGGGACCACCCTGATCCACACCGCCCGTCACACCATCCGGCGGCGTCGACGCCGCCGAACCGTCCCACGGCTGCGCATCCCCACCCAGCAAACCCGAGGCATCCGACGGACCCGACTCACCCGCAGCACCGACCCCACCCGTCGGCGCCATCGGCATGCCCGGCGACATCGGCATCGCCGACCCGTTCACACCACCCACATGGTTCCCACCAGCCAGATCCGCGTTCCCCGGGAAACCCTGCACGGGGCCGTCCGACGCGAGCGGGCTGTGCGATGCGGAGGACGGCATGTTCGGCGCAGCGGTGTCCAGGCTGGTGTCAGGGGAGCCGGAGAGGGACGGGACGTGGCCCGCGCTGGGGGCATTGGTCCCGGTGGTGTCCAGACCCGGCACGTCGGCACGGGGGAAGGGCGAGATCGCGGCACTCGTCGGCGTGGTCTGCCCCTTGGGGGTTCCGGGAGTACCCAGGCTGGTGTCTCCCAGGAACGGCGACACGTTCGCGCCGGACAGCTTGGGGCTCTTCGCCGAGCCGGCCGACGCGTTCGGTCCCAGGCCCAGATTCGGAAAGGCGGCGACAGGCGCAGAGTCATTCCCCGACATGCCGTCGGTGGGGTTGAGCGCCGCGTCCATGTCGGGGTTGAACTGTCCGATGTCGGGCCGCTCCGGGCCACCGTGCTCCAGGGACGTGTCGTCCGGGAACGAGGCGGGGTTCTGACCCAGGGAGAGGTCCTCCGGTGTCCCGTCGAGGCGTCCCGCGCTCGGCCCGTCCGGCGAGACGTCGGGCGCGGCCGTGGTCTTGAGGTCCGGCATCCCGGTGGCGCCGTGCTCCTGGACGCCGGTGCTGGGATTCGGCGCGTTCCCGTCGAAGCCGGAGATGTCATCGCCGAGGTTCGGGGTGTTCTGGTGGAGTTTGGGTGCGTTGTCGCCGAAGGGCCCGATCTTTGCGGTCTTGAAGTTGGGGCCGCCGCTCTCGAATTTCGGAAGCTTTCCCGGGTTCGGATGCGAGACGCGGCTGCCCGTGTTCGGACCGCCGAAGTTGAGGTGGGGTGCGTTCGGATTTCCGGTGTTCGGGTTTCCGGTGTTCGGATTTCCGGGCGAATTCGGCTGGGCGACCGAGTCCTTCGAGGCCGTGTAGTGTCCGGCGAGAGCGACCAGGACCTTCCGCATGTCGTCGCTCATCATCGTGACGATCTGCGGGATCTTGCCGACATGGACGAGTCCGTTCGACATCGTCAGGTGAGAGTTGATCTTCAACGCCTGGTTCGCGTACCAGTGGTTGATGTCGTTGACTTTCGCTATCGCCTCCCGCAGGTGCTGGGCGTTGTCCGCCAGTTGCTGCGGGACATTGTTGTCACCGGTCACACCGCCCGAGATGACGTTCGCCATCTCCTCGGTATGCCGGGCCACCTTGGTCATCGCGGAGTTGAGGGCCCGCGCGGCCTGACCCTGCCAGGGACCGTGCTCACCGGTCAGCGCCTCCGTCTGCTCGGAGACCGCCTTGGCAACCTCCTGGAGCACCCGCTGCGTGTAGTACAGGCTGTCGGCCGCGGTCTGGATGGTCTGCGGGTCGGACGGGTGCAGGACGGCGGACTGGTCGCTTTGGGCGGCGCCGCCGGTGACGGCCGCCATGATCTTCTTCCAGTCCCAGTTGCTGTAGTCACCGGTGGTGTCACCGGTGTCGTCGGCTATGACACCGCCGGAGGCGTTTTTGAAGCCGCCCGTGTTGTTGTCGCTGTAATTCTTGGGGTCAGCCATTCCGTCCGCGCTCCATTCGACCCGATGACCAGTGATGGTGGCCTCTGCGCCGGCCGTTCGTTCCGGCGATGCCTACCAGGTGGCGACGTGCGGTCCCGGTTCCCGCTGAACCACGGCACCGGACGCCGCCACCGCCTGCGATGACGCCTAGAATCCGGACAGCCCCACCGGCTCCGGCTCCTTCTCCTCCGGTGATCCGACCGTCTGCCCCGCCAGCTGGCCAACCGGCGTCGACTGATCCGTCAAGGGAGCATCGACGTGCCCAGGTTGCACAGAAGCCGACCCACCCAAAGGCGTCATCTCCACCGGCCTCAACACACCGCCGTCAACCGCATCCCGCCGCTCCATCGGCGCCAACGGTTCCGTAGCCTGACCAACCGGCGTCGACCGATCCCCCAACGGAGCATCGACATCCCCAGGTTGCACAGAAGCCGACCCACCCAAAGGCGTCATCTCCACCGGCCTCAACACACCCTCGCCAACCGCATCCCGCCGCTCCATCGGCGCCAACGGTTCCGCGACGGCGCCAGGCTGCGTAGGACTCGCCGCACCGTACGGGTCCTGGTCGGCGCCGCCGTAGTACTCATCGGGGGAGGTGTACTGCCCGAGCGGGGCAGAGCCGTGGGTGTACCCGGGGCCTGGTCCGTACATGGGCGCGGAGCCCGGCTGATAGCCGGGCTGACCACCGTACTGACTGTCGGGGCTGAAGGCGGCTGTAGGGGCTTCTCTCGTCTGGAGGTACGCCGCTGCAGGGGCCTCACTGGTCTGACTGTCGGGGCCGAAGCCGACTGCAGGGGCTGCTCTCATCTGGCTGTCGGGGCCGTTCTGGCTGCTCTGCAACCCGTACGGGGAGCTGCCCGGCACACCCTCGGTGGCGTCCTTGCCGGTCGAGGGGCCGGGGGCACCGGTGCTGTTCGGGTCGGAGGGGGAACCGGGCTGGCTGACGGAGTCCTTGGTGATCACGTAGTGCTTGGCCAGTGCCTGCAGAACCTGCCGCATGTCGTCGCTCATCATCTTGACGATCTGCTGGTTCTTGCTGACCATGACAAGCCCGTTGTCCATCCGCAGGTCCGGGCGGAGCTGGGTGGCCTGGTTCGCGTACCAGACGTCGATGTCGTTGACTTTCGCTATCGCCTCCCGCAGGTGCTGGGCGTTGTCCGCCAGTTGCTGCGGGACACTGTTGTCACCGGTCACACCGCCCGAGATGACGTTCGCCATCTCCTCGGTATGCCGGGCCACCTTGGTCATCGCGGAGTTGAGGGCCCGCGCGGCCTGACCCTGCCAGGGACCGTGCTCACCGGTCAGCGCCTCCGTCTGCTCGGAGACCGCCTTGGCAACCTCCTGGAGCACCCGCTGCGTGTAGTACAGGCTGTCGGCCGCGGTCTGGATGGTCTGCGGGTCGGAGGTCCGCTGCGCGCGATCGGCGTTCGCGGCGTCCTCGGAGTAGGCGGCGCCACCGTGGATGGCTGACATGATCTTGCGCCAGTCCCAGTTGCTGTAGTCACCCGTGGTGTCGCCGCCCGCGTCCGCCCACGTGCCGCTCGAATCGGTTTTGAAGCCACCGGCGTTGTTGTCGCTGTAAGTCTGTTCGTTTCCGTCGGCCATGCCGTCCGCGCTCCCGTTCGCCCGCCGTTCGCCAGGCGCACCGCCCGGGCCACCGGCGCCGCGCCGCCAACACACTCGGTCGTGCCCCCGGCGTGGCAGCCGTGGGACCCGTCGTCACCTGCTCCATGGCCGCGGCCGCGGCAGGGGGGGGGGGGGGGGGGGGGGGGGGGGCGGGCGCGCGCCCCCCCCCCCCCCCCCCCCCCCCCCCGCCGAACGGTCCTGGCGCCCGCACGCCATCCCGTACGGGTGCGGCACCGTCAGGAGGCCGCGGTCAGCGGGCCGCGATCAGAGTGGGTCATGCTGAAGTGTCTGCAACCCGTTCTCCGCCTTGCTGATCAGGTTGCTGAGATCCTTGCCCGCTTTCCGGTTGATCTCTTCGATCGTCGCGTACTTATTGGCGAGCGTCCGCACATTCAGGGCCGACTCCATCAGGACCTGCCGCAGGTCGTGCAACGCCTTGTGGTAGTTCCCGCGCAGCCCCACATCGGGGCTGCCGGGGGAGCCCGAGGGCGGCGTTTTGCCGCCGTCGGAGGGCGGCGTTTTGCCGCCGCCGCTGACCACCTTCTCGAGCTCTTTGGCCTCTTTGAAGGCGCCGGCCGCCAGGACCGGCATCTGGTCGACGCGGTCCCTGGCCTTGCCGAGTGCCTCGGCCAGTGTGTCGAGGTTGTCGGCGAACTGCTTGAGCGACGAGGTGTCCACCGACGTCTTGCCGTTCGCCCCCTCCTGCGGAATGTTCTGAAGGCGAACCGGAGGGATCTCGCTCTGGTCCAGGTGCCCCTTGCTGCTGTCGGTGTAGAGGCCACCGTTGTACGCTTGCGGCCCCGACACCGCCTTATTGACGGAGGGGTGCAAGTCGCCGACGGTGGACCCGTCGTTTGCGCCGTAGGTCATCGCTCACCCCCCTGGCTGCGGTTCGGTCCGGTCAGTGCCACGGTCCTCACCCCTCAAAGAGGCTGACACCGTACTTCTCGCCCTGGGTGTAGAGGCCGTCGATCTCGCCCAGCGACTTCCGGGCGGTCATCGCCTGTTGGTGCATCTGCTGGGCCGCGGCGTCCCACTTCGCCTTGGCGATGTTGTACGCATCCCGCGCGCCACTCTCCCACTGGGCGAGGGACTGCTGGGCGGTGTCGTTCAGGTTGGTCAGGGTGTCCTGGATGAGCCGGTTGATGTCGTCCATCTCGCCACCGACGAACTCCATCTGATTGTGACTGACCGAATACGTGGTCATGCTGACTTCCTTACGGTTGAGCTTGTGCGGACGGGTTGGGACAACGGCTGCCGGATGCCCGGCGGACCCGTGCTGCGGCGGATCAGGAGAAGCCGGGCAGACCGCCGGCGACGGCTTGCTGCAGCGCGGAGCTCGCGTCGCTGGCGTTGGCGTGAACGTGCCCGTAGTTGCCGGTGGCGGCTTCGAGCTTCTCGGTGACCTTCTGGAGTTCCTGCCTGACGACGTTGCAGTTCTCCAGCCAAGCGTTGAGCGCGCGGACGAAGATCTGCGCGGAGTCACCGGTCCAGGTGCCCCCGAGCGTGCCGGCCTGCGCCTGCATGTTGTTGTGGACCCTGGTGGTCTCGCTCAGCGCGGTCTCGAAGGCCGGCAGGGCCCTCTTCATGCCCTCGATGTCGACATTGGTCGTCTGATTGGCCATTGCTCGTCCTCTCGTCGTAGGGCCGTGATCTCACGGGTGATCAGATGCGGATCAATCATTGCCCGGTGACGCACCCGCGAGGAACGGGGTGCGGGGTTCATTGCCTTCCGGTACAAGGACCTGTGCCTGTGCGTTCGGTGGCTGCGTGTCCGGTGCCCGCGCGGGGGCGGGTGCCGGCGCGGGGGCGGGTGCCGGTGCCGGCTCCGGCGCCTCGGACCGGTCGCCGGGATCGCGCAGCCGCAGCGTGGGCGACGGCACCCGCTCCGCCACGCGGTCGGCGAAGCGATGCGCGCCCCAGGCGCCGTCGGAGGGCGGCTGAGCGGCGAGCCGGGCGGCCAGGACGGACCGCGAGGTGTCGTCGACCTGGTAACCGGCCGCGGTCAGCCGGCGGGAGACCAGGTCGGCCAGTTCCTGCGCGCTGTACGGCGGGAATCGCAGGTAGTCCGTGAAGCAGCGCGCGACGTCGTCGCGCCCCCGCAGCGCCTCGCGGAGCGCCTCGCGGCTCCCCCGCAGGACGAGCACGGTGTGCGGGGCGCGGGGCGCGGCCGCTGCCAGGGCGTCCCACACGGCGTCGCGCTCATGGCCGGGCCGGGCGGTGAAGGCCGGGTCGAGGTCCAGTTCCAGCACACCCCCCTCGGCCTCGGCGAAGAGCGCGGCCGTGCGGGCCCCGGCCTCCTGCGCCCAGCGGGCGGAGACGGTGGAGAGCGCGGCGCGGTGCACCGCTCCGTTGGGCAAAACCCCGGTCTCCGCCAGACACTTGGCGTACAGCGTGGTCACCGAGCGGCGGCCACTGCCCGGTTCACCGGCGAGGACGAGGTTGGCGGACGGGACGGGCGGCTCGCCGTCACGGCAAGCGGCGACCAGGTCGTTGACGCGCTTGAGCAGGGCGGTGCGGACGTCGCCCAGGCCGCACAGACCGGCCAGCCGGCGCATCGCCGGCGGCGGTTCGGCCGGCGCCGGCGGCGTGGCGCGCTGGGTTGCCGGTGTCGGCTCGTCTGCCGGCTCCTGCGCCTCGTCGGTGGTCTTCGCCTCTCCCGGGACGGGACCGATGTCGCCGGCCGCCAGGCGGTTGAGTGCGGCCGCGTCGCGCGGCGGATCCGCGGCGAAGCGGGACGCCTGATTGCTGATCATGGTCTCGAAGACCGAGCGGGCGACGCGGCCGTTGCCGAACGTCGGCCCCTTCGGGATGGTCTCGAAGTACTGGGCGAGCGCCTCCTGGGCCGATTCGTCCAGCTCGTAGTAGTGCTTGGCGCACAGGCCGTGCACGATGGTGACGAGTTCGGAGACCTCGTAGTTGGGGAACTCCACGGTGCGCGAGAAGCGCGAGGCGATACCCGGATTGGACTCCAGGAACTGGCCCATCTGCTCGGAGTACCCGGCGACGATGACGACAATTTCGTCCCGGTGGTCTTCCATCAGCTTCATCAGCGTCTCGACGGCCTCCTGGCCGAAGTCGGGGCCGCTGCCCTTGGACTGGTTGGTGAGGGTGTACGCCTCGTCGATGAACAGCACCCCGCCGATGGCCTTGTTGAACACTTCGGTCGTCTTGATGGCGGTGCCGCCGATGATCTGCGCGACGAGCCCGGACCGGGAGACCTCGACGATGTGTCCCTGGCTGAGGATGCCGAGTTCGGCCAGGACGGCGCCGTAGAGCCGGGCCACGGTGGTCTTGCCGGTGCCCGGCGGGCCCGCGAAGACCAGGTGGCGGCTCATCGGCGGCATGGGCAGGCCCAGTTCCTCGCGCCGCTGCGCCATCTTGTTGAGGTTGATCAGACCGGTGACCTCGCTCTTGACGCTGTCCAGGCCGACGAGCGCGACGAGTTCGGCGAGCGGGCCGGTGCCGCTCGAGGCGGTGCGCCGATCCTCGCCCGAGGAGTCCGCGGGCCGCTGGGTGTGCCCACCGGACCCGGCCTGCGGTGCCGCCGGGGGCGGCTGCTCGGTGTCGTCGCCGTCGCGCAGCCGGTTGACCGCCGTCCCACCGTTGTCCGTTATGTCGCAGCGCTGGACGGTGACCGGCTCCTCGGAGTTGCTGCGGACGCCGTCGCCCGCGTTATAAGCGACCGTGCAGTCGCTGAGGTCGGCCCGGCCCGACACCTGGACGTTGACCCCGTGGCCCTTGGCGTGGTGCACCCGGCAGCCGGCCGCGGTCAGGCTGCCGCCGCCGAGCACCCGTACGCCGTCGCCACCGGCCCCCACCAGTTCGGTGTCGCGCAGCCCGGCCTCGCCGTCCGTGCCGACGAGGACACCCGCGTCGGCCACGGTGGAGGACTCCAGCTCGACGCGCGCCCCGCCGGAGACGGTGACGCCCCAGTCGCCGGTGCTGCGCAGCCGTACGTCCTCGAACCGCGCGGTGGCGCCCTCGGTCAGCTCCGCACCGGTGCCGCCGACCGCGTCGATGTCGCACTGCCGCAGCTCGATGCGGGCGGAGCCGCCCACCCGCAGGCCCGCGGAGCCGTCCGAGACCGACAGATCCCGGAACGTGGCGGTGGCGCCCTCGCCGACTTGCACCGCGGTACCCGACGCGCCGGTCACCCGCAGGCCCTGGAACGTGGCACGGCTGCCGTCGTCGACGAGGACCGCCAGCGGCGTGCCGGTGATCTCGCACTGCTCCAGCCGGGGCGCGGAGCCGCCGGTCGCATGGAAGCCGCTGGTGTGCGCCGAGGCCAGGGTGCAGTCCCGCAGCAGGGGGGCTGCGCCCCCGCTGACGTGGACGGACTGCCCGCCCGAGCCGCTCAGGTCGCAGTCGGTCAGCGTGGTCAGGCCGGTGCTGGTGAGGTACGCGTCCAGGCTGGCGGAGCCGGTGACGGTGACGCGCAGCAGTTCCGCCTTCGCCTGCTGCTCCACGACGACGGCGGGCTTCTGGCTGCCGCGCACGGTGGTGGACTCGACGGTGACGCTGCCCTGGCCGTTGACGCAGACACCATTGCCACGGGCGCGTTCCAGCGTGCACTCGCGCATCGTCAGGCGTCCGTTCTCGGCGACGACTACGGCGGAGGAGCCCACGTCGGTGACTGTGACGCGCTCCACGGTGTTGGCGGTGGGGGCGGTCACGACGACGCCGGCGCCTCCCGGGTTGCTCACCTGGCAGTCGCGGGCCGCCAGTTGGCCCGACTGCCAGGCGACCATCGCGGCCCACGCCGTGTCGCCCGTCACCGAGCAGGCGTCGAGTGCCGCCTGCCCGCGGCGGACGTCCAGGACCGCCGCATTGGCGTCGGAGCCGCACAGGGTGAGACCGGACAGGTGCACCTCGTCGGCGTCGACGACGATCGTGCTGCCCACCGGCGACTCCAGCCGGACGCTGCCGGGATCGCCGTCGGCGGACAGCGTGACCGCTCTGGTGAGCGTGAGCGACTCGCTGTAGGTGCCCGGTGCGACGGCGATCAGCGCGCCCTCCCCGGCGGCCGCCAGCGCCTGGGAGACGGTGCGGTAGGCGCCGGACTGGGTCGTGGAGACCCGCAGGACCTGTCGGTTCACGGCGTCGCCCCTTTCTGCGGCAGGGTGCCGGCCGGATCGGCGGGCCGTTGCGGCCCGTCCGGCCCGCCGGGCTCTGTCTGGAGAAGCCCTGGAGCGGTGCGGAAGGCGTCCGCGTGCTCGTCGGGAAGAGGGTCGTTCAACTGTTCTTCGGGGTTCTCCTCGGCTTTCTTCCAGAGGGCGTGGACCTGTTCGAGTCCGGCCACGGCGATCTCGTCGATCGGGACCCGCCCGCCGCTCACCCGGCCGTCCTCCGCCTCGGACGCCGACAGCTCGCGCAGCAGCACGGCCGGGCGGTCGCCGTCCAGCACGCGCAGCACCTTGAACCGGGTGCCCGGTGCATACAGCACGCGGTCCGGGATCTCGGAGGCGACCGGGGCGGTCCGGCGGGCCGTCAGGGACCAGACCAGGATGTCGGTGGTGCCGGGCAGGCCGCGGCGCATCGTGGTCAGGGCGGCGAGGAAGGAGCGCTCGGTGACGAGTGCCCCCTCCGCATACCAGGCGCGTTCCAGGGGGCTGAGCGTCGCGCGCAGCACCGTGGCGCCGCGGTGGGACGGCAGACGGCGCAGCCCACTGGCGGCGCACCGGGCCAGCGGGACGTGCGGCCCCGGGGCGCCGGAGCGGATCGCCGCGTCGATCGCCGAGGTGGCGCCGGACAGGTACAGCCGGACGGCGGCGAGGTCGGTGAGCGCGTCGCCCGCGGCGTTGCGCGGACCGGCGTGCAGGCCCGGCGACTCCGACAGCACGCGGGTGACGAACGCCGCCGCGGTGTCGTAGCGCGGACCGAGGCTGCGTCGCAGCCAGTCGCGTTCCCGCTCCACGCCCTTCTCCGGGGGCACGACGTTGGCGGTGGGCCCGGGCTCGGGCTGCGCCTGGGGGACGTGGTGCGGGCCGGGTCCGGGCTGCCGGCGGAGCGCCTCGGCGGGGGCGGGGCCCGGCGCCGATTCTCCGCCGGCCGGTCCGCCTCCGGTGCCGCCGGCCGGTCGTGGCGCCGGTCCCGGCGGGGGTGCCCCGGGCCCGGGAGTGGACGACTCCAGGCGGATGCGGGGCGCGCTGGTGGACGCCGCGGCCGGTGACGGGAGACGCGCGGCGGGCGCGGGCAGGCCCGGCGCGGCGGGGTCCTGCGCGGGCACGGGATCCTGCGCGGACGGAGGAGGCGGTGGTGCCGCGGCCGCGGGGCCGAGGGGCGCGGCCGGCGGTGGCACCGGGCCGACCGGCGGCTTGTCCGGACCGGCCTGGGCTGTGGCGCGGGCCGTGGGTGGCGTCGGGGCCCGCGGCAGGTCCGGTCCCGGCACCGGTGCGGCCGTCGGCGGGACGGGCGTACGGTACGCCGGCTGCGGGACCAGCGGCTGCCGGGTCAGCGGCACGACGGGCGTCTGCTGCGCCGGGCCTGCGGGCTCCTCCGGCCAGGCCGGCCCGGCCGGCCCGAGCGCGGGGACGGGGCGCGGCGTCTGAGGTCCGTCCGTCCAGGTGCCGCGGCCGTCGGAGGCGGGCGGGCGGGGATGCCCCGCGGCCGCCTGGTCCTCCAGAAGCCAGCCGTCCGCCGTCCCAGACGCGGCCGGTGCGGGCGCACGCCGGGCCGCGGCCGGGGAGCCGACCGCGGCCGACGGGGCTTCGCCGGCGAGGACGCGGCCCGCCGCGCCGGAGGGCACGATGCGACTGTCCCTGCTGAACGCCGGGTCGAGGCCGCGCAGCAGTTCGTAGGCGATGGACCGCATGCGGTCGGTGGCCGCCGGATCGGTCTCGTCGTAGACGATGGCCGGGTGCGGCGGGGCGGCCGGCACGGTGCGCACGGTGTCGCCGTCGCGTGGCTCGGTGGACGGCCGCACCCACAGGCCGCTCTGCACGACCTCCAAGACGGCGTCGGGCGCGTACTGGTAGACGCCCGGCCCGACGGACGGGATGTCGCCGACCGGTGCCCGGGTGGACAGCGCGACCGGGGCCACGGGCCGACCGCCGGTCTGCGCGCGCGGCGTGAAGCCGAACTCCTTGGCGTACGGGCGCCAGCCGAGACCGCCGTCGCGCAGCAGGGTGCGAATCTCGGGCTCCGAGCCGTCCGAGCCGGCGACCGGGAGGCCGGAGTTCACGGCGATACGCTGTCCGAGCAGGTCGGCGAGTGCCTGGCCGAGCGGCGCGCCGCCGGGAACGGCGACCGGGCCGTAGGGGACGAACCGCACCAGGGGCCGTGCGCTGCTGGGCAGTCCGCGCCAGAAGGCGGCGACCTCCTCCATCGGCAGGGCGGGCTCCCCCGGGCTGCCGAGCGCGACGGCGAGCAAGTGCGGGTGGCCGGCCAGCAGGTCGACCAGCCGCGCGCGGTGGCCGGCGACGGCTGTCTCTCCCTGGGCGCCGTGTATCCACACGCCGCCGGGCAGCGGTTCGACCATGCCGCCGGCGCCGGTCGGCCGGGGCTGGTCCGGCACCGAGAACTCCCACTGCGGTTTAGGGAAGCGCCGTGAGTCCGGGTCCGGCGGCTGGTTCGGCCGGTAGCGCAGCCAGCCCGCGCCGTGGTGGGCGGGGACGAACAGCGCACCGCCCGCCGCGGGCATCACGGCTCCGTCGGGGGCGAGCACGATGCGCTCCAGTCGGTCGGCGAGCCACTGTGCGGCGCGCCTGACGTCCTCACGGCTACCGCGGCCGGGGACGAGCCGAAAGCTGCGGCCGCGGCGGTCCAGCGCCCGCGCGACGGTCTCCCACACGGCGTCCTGCGGGCTGGCAGGCAGGTCGAGGACGACCAGGGTGTGCTGCGCGTCGGCTGCCAGCTGCTCGGTGAAGGTCAGCGCGCGGCTGTCGACGAAGCCGCGCGGATGCACCAGCAGCGCGTTGCCGATGCTCCGGGACTCCAGCGCGGGGCCGGTGCCGCGCAGCGTGGCACGCGCCAGCCGGGCGGACCAGCGGTGCAAGAACTCGCCGCGGGCGGTGGGCTGTTCATGACGGGTCCAGGACATGGTCACTTCGCCCCCGGTACGGCGGTGAGGGCCTTGGCGCGGCTGAGCGTGACACCGGTCGGGATCTGGTCGAGCACCGCGGCCGGCAGGGTGCGCGGGCGGAGGCCGCCGTATCCGAGCGCCTGCACGGCCGGGCCGACCAGGACGTGCTTCACCCCCTGGTCGGTGATCAGGTAGGGGTCGGGCGTGCCGGTGGCGCCGGGTTTGCCTGGCCGCACGGCCAGGACGGCGTGGTCCGGCGGCACCCGCACCGAGGCGCCGGGGGCCGGGGCGCGGCCGGTCTCCTTCACGACCGAGGTCTTCTTGCCGCCCGCGGAGTGCAGCAGGCACAGCGCGGCCCCGTCGTTGGCGGGGCCGCGGGCGTCCACCAGGTCGGGGATGCGGTGCATGAGCGTGGTGTCGGAGGACGCCTGGACGGCGGCGATGTCCGTGGGGCTGACCTTGGACGGCTGCTGCTCGCCGGGCTCTGCGGCGAGCAGCGCGGACTCGGTGGCGGTGAGCGGGGCGATGCCGTCGGTCCGCAGGACGTAGTGGTGGCTGACGCCGCTGACGACGGTGCGGAAGAGCTGGCCGACCTTCGCGGGAGCGCCCGCCACGGTGCCGCCCGCTTTGCCCGCGTCGGAAATGGAGGCTGGGGCGATGGGGGTGCCGCTGGGCAGGCCGCCGAGCCACGCCCTGGTGGCCTTCACCGGCCGCTCGGCGTCCAGGCCCAGCGCGATGAGTGAGGAGCGGGCGCCGACCTCGTGCTTGGTGCCGTTCCACACCACGTACCGGGTGTCGTCCGGGCCGGAGACGAGCACGCGGGTGCCGTCCGGCACGCGGCGGACACCGGGCGGGGCGAAGTCCAGTGCCTCGCTGACCGCCGCGCCGGGCCGCAGGCAGTCCGCCCACTCGCCGGTCAGCAGCCCCGACGGCTCCGCCACGCCGTCGGGTGCGCCGGGGATACCCATCGGCGCACCGCGGGGCACATCGGCCAGTTCGTCGCGGTTGACCTGCTGCACGGCGGCGCCGCTGCCGACCGCCAGCATCGCGGAGGCGTAGTTGGCGGTGGGGCGCAGCTTCCCGCCGGTGTACAGGTAGCGGTTGCCGGTCTCCTTCTCCACGACCAGGGCACCGTCGTGCTTCCACTCGGTGTGCTTGACGGGCCTGAGCAGGCCGTAGACGGCGAAGACGGCGATCAGCAGGACGGTGACCGCGACGCCGAACATGGCGCCGAGTCCGGATCGGCGCATCGGGGCCTCGCCGGATCCTGGGTCACCTGAGACCAGCGAGGAGGCCAGCCGCCCGGTGGCGAACTGATAGGCGTGCAGATGGTCGCGGCGGTTTTGCACTGCTTTCCCCTCAGCTGACCGCTGCGCGGACGTGTGCGTAGACGTGGAGCAGTTGCAGCAACAGCGGCAGCAGCGCCAGCGCGGTCACCAGTTCCAGGATGTCCGCGGTGTGGCCCCAGACCGGCAGGAGCCGGGCGGTGGGCAGCCGCCAGGCACCGGTCAGCAGCAGACCGGCGGCGGCCAGCAGCCCGAGCAGCAGCACCCACCGGGCGGCGGTGGAGGAACCGGCGGTCCACGTCAGCACCACGGTGAGCAGCCCGATGGTGCCGGAGACGGCTACCGGGACCCGATGCCAGGAGGCGTTGAGGCTCTTCGTGCGCAGCAGTACCGCGCCGGAGAACACCAGCGGGAACACCCAGCCGATCCAGTCGTCCTGGCCGAGCAGGAGCAGGAAGGCGGCCGAGCAGAGCAGTCCGGTCGAGATGCTGATCGCGGTGAGGACGTTGTCGGCCGTCATGGCGCGCCGGGCGACCAGCCGTGCCGGATGGGGGTCTGTGTCCTCCTGGAGTTCCTCGGCGTTGCGCGGGAGTTGGGGCACTCGGAGGCGGGCCAGCCGCAGCGAGGTGCGTGGCGCGAGGTGGCCGAGTAGGAAGACGGCGCCGGCGACCGTGCTCGTGCCACGGACGATGTCCCCGAGCCAGGCGGCCACCGCGCCGGTCACCAGGGTGAGCACCCCGCTGAGCAGCAGTGTCGCGGTCACGGCCGACCGCAGCCGCGGGACAGGCAGCAGGGCACCGGCGACGGCGGCGGCGCAGCCTCCGCCGGTCATCAGGTCGGCGGACTGCGGCGCCATCAGGCCCTGCGTACCGTGCAGGACGGTCAGGCCCGCGAGGGCGGCGAAGACGCAGGCGCCGACGCCGGTGACGAGCACGGCCGCGCGGTCGGCGGGCCGGCGCCGGTCCAGCGCGCATCCGGCGGCCAGGGCGGCGGCGGCGACCGCATGCAGGACGGGCACCTGCAGCCCGTGCCCCAGGACGGCGACGGCCGCGGCGAGGATGATGAGGACGAAGCACGCGAGCGCCAAGAACAGTCGGCGGGTCAGCTCGGGGCGCCACCGGTTGGAGTGGTCGCCGATGGCCTCCGAGACGCCCTCGGCAACGTCGTCGAAAGCCAGCTCGGGCATCGGGTCGTCCACCGTGCGCAGGTACAGCACGTCACCGTGGAGCAGTCCCGCGCTCTCCGGCGTGGCCTCGGGGTCCAGCGGGGCCTCGCCGAGGCGTTGCAGTGTCCACACGCCGGCCGGCCGGCCGGGGTCGGCGGGCACGTGGCGCAGCAGCACCGGCAGCAGGGCCGACACGGTCGTGGTGACGGGTACGGCCAGGTCGGCGCGTCCGGCCGGCCCGGCGATGGTCAGCCGGCACACCTCGGTGCTGACCGCGCCGGGGGTGAGGGTGGCGGGAAGGGCAGTGGTCATAGTGCTCCTCAAAGGCATGGGGTGCGGCGACGCGGCGGGGAAGTGTCCGGTACGCGGTCAGGGGCCGGCGCGTCCGGTCTGCATCAGCCGCACACCGCGCCGGGTGACGAGCTGGGCGCGGCCCGGGGGCAGGGTGCGCGGCCTGGCCTCGCCGATGAACTTCCCCTCCTCCTTGGGATAGGAGTGCAGGAGCGCGGGGCTGCCCAGTTCCCAGATCCGGCGCAGCACCGGGTCCATCATGGCCCGGGTGGCGCCCGAGGTGGAGCGCGAGATCACCATGTGCAGGCCGACGTTCACCGAGTGGGCGAGCATCGGGGACAGGGCGCCCAGCGGGGACCCCGTTCCCGGCCCGCCGACGTACAGGTCGTAGTCGTCGACGATCATGAATAGCCTGGGTCCGGTCCACCAGTCGCGGTCGGCGAGCCGTTCCGGGGCGATGTCGGGCCCGGGGACACGCTTGCCGACCGAGATCGCGGCGCTGCCCACGAGCTCGGTGAGCGCCTCGCCGTCCACCGCGAACCCGACCCGGTACTCCTCGGGTACCGCGCCGAGCAGGTCGCGGCGTGTGTCGGCGAGGATGATGCGAGCCTCCTGCGGCGAGTAGCGCCGCAGGATCGCGTCGATGGCCAGGCGCAGCACGTTGGTCTTGCCGGTCTCGCTGTCGCCGAACACCATCAGGTGCGGGGTGGTCCGGAAGTCGTGCCACACGGGGGCGAGCCGCTGCTCGTCCCAGCCGAGGCAGAACCGCAGGTCGCCTTCGGGAGCGGGAAGCTTGTCGAGCGGCAGCCTGGCGGGCAGCAGGCGTACGCCCGGAGCGGGCCGGCCGGTCCAGAACGTATCGATCTCGGCCACGGCGGACTTGGTCGCGGCCGTCAGGTCCTCGGTGTCCGAGGAGCTGTCCAGCCGCGGCAGGGCGCACAGGAAGTGGTACGAGGACTTGGTCAGGCCGCGACCGGGCTGGTGCGGGACGCTGCGGGCCGGCTTGGACCCGATCTCGGACTCCAGGGTGTCGCCTAGCCGCAGCTCGAACTTGGTGCCGAACAGATCGCGGGCCCGGGGCCGGATCTCCGACCAGCGCACGGCGGACGCGATGACGTGCAGTCCGAAGGACAGGCCGCGGGCGGCCAGGTCGGTGATGCGCGGTTCCAGGTCCTCGAAGTCCTGCTTGAGCATCGACCAGTTGTCGACGACGAGGAACACGTCGCCGTAGGGGTCCTCGATCTCACCCCGCTCGCGCAGCTGCCGGTAGGCCGTCATCGACTCCAGGCCAAGGTCGGTGAAGCGCTGTTCGCGGACCTCCAGCAGCTGGGTGAGTTCCTCCACGGTGCGCTGGACCCGGTCGCGTTCCAGGCGGGTGGCGATGGAGCCGACGTGCGGCAGTCCCGCGGTGGACTGCAGGCCGCCACCTCCGAAGTCCAGGCAGTAGAACTGCACTTCGGTGGGTGTGTGGGTGAGGGCCAGCGAGAGCATCAGGGTGCGCAGCATCGTGGACTTGCCGGTCTGCGGGGCCCCGGCGAGCGCCAGATGCCCGTCGGCGCCGGACAGGTCGGCGACCATCAGCTCGCGCAGCTGCTCGTAGGGCCGGTCAACGATGCCGAGCGGGACGCGCAGCGTGCCGAGCTCCGGGTGGTCGCTCGCGCTCATGCCGCGCTGCGGGTCCGGGACGATGCCGGGCAGCAGCTGGTCGAGGCTGGGCGAGAAGTCGAGCGGCGGCAGCCAGACCTGGCGGGCCGGCGGGCCGGCTCCCTCCAGTCGTTCGACCAGGACCTCCAGCAGGCTCTCCCCGTCGTCCTGGGCGGGCTCCGGCTGCGGCTCGCTGCGAGGTGCTAGCTCCCCCGGCTCCTCCAGGGCGTTGCGCGGCGCGGGCGGCCGCTGCTCCATGCCGAAGACGACGATGTCGTCCCCGGCCGGCGCCGACACCTGCGCCGGCCTGGACGTGCCGGCGGGCGTCGGGCAGGGGCCGGAGACGTAGGCGGCCTTGAAGCGCGCCAGGCTGGTGGTGTCCACCTTCAGGTAGCCGTTGCCGGGCGAGGAGGGCAGTTCGTAGGCACTGCCCACCCCGATGACGCTGCGGGACTCCATCGAGGAGAAGGTACGCAGGGCGATCCGGTACGACAGGTGGCCCTCGACGCGGTGGATGCGGCCTTCGTCCAGCCGCTGGGAGGCCAGCAGCAGGTGCACGCCCAGCGATCGGCCCAGGCGGCCGATGGTGACGAAAAGATCGACGAACTCGGGCTTGTTGGCGAGCAGTTCGGAGAACTCGTCGACGACGATCAGCAACGACGGCAGCGGGGTGAGCGCCGCGCCGCCGAGCCGCGCCTTCTCGTATTCGTACAACGAGGAGTAGCCGCTCTCCCGCAGGAGCTCCTGGCGGCGGATCATCTCGCCGTTCAGGGAGTCCCGCATGCGGTCGACGAGGTGGAGTTCGTCGGCGAGGTTGGTGATCACAGCGGAGGTGTGCGGCAGGCGGTCCATGTTGAGGAATGTCGCACCGCCCTTGAAGTCCACCAGCACGAAGTTCAGCACGTCCGAGGAGTGGGTCGCCGCCAGCCCGATGACGAGGGTGCGCACCAGCTCGCTCTTGCCGGAGCCGGTCGCGCCGATCAGCAGGCCGTGCGGGCCCATGCCGGCCTGGGCTGACTCCTTCAGGTCCAGCTCCAGCACCTCGTTGTCCTCGGTGATGCCGATGGGCACGCTCAGCCGGGCGCTCTGCGAGGTTCGGGTACGCCACAGCGCGGCCACGTCGAACGAGCGCGGATCGCGGACCCCGAGCAGCGCGGTAAGGTCGAAGTCGGTCTCCAGCGGCTGCTCGACGAGCTCGACAACGCCGCTGGTGCGCATCGGTGCCAGGACACGGGCGAGGGCGTCGGCCGCCGACGCCGACAGCGAGTCGGCCTCGGCAGTGACCGGGGCCACGCCCGCCGGGTACTCCACCTCGCCGTCCCGCACGGTCAGCCGCAGCACCTGGGGGCCGCCCGTCATCGCGCCGGTGGCATCCAGCAGCACCACGTTGCGCAGGCCCGCTCCGAGCAGCCGGGAGGTCTCGGGAAGATGCGCGCGGTAGGCCAGCACCACGACGAACGGCTCCCCGATCCGCGGCGGCACGTCCGGCTCGTGGTCCGGGCGGTCGGTGACCTCGGTCCCGAGCAGGTCGAACAGCGCGTCGTGGTCGTCCGCCACGAGGCGCAGCGGTCCGGCGCCGTCCTCCTCGTACGGGTGGGCGTTGTGCGGCAGCCACTTGAGCCAGTCCCACTCGGCGCGGCCGACGGTGTCGGTGAGCAGGGCGATGCGCAGCTCGTCCGGCGAGTGCAGCACCGCCAGCTGCCCGATCATCGCGCGCAGCAGGCCCAGCGCGGCGATGCCGTCGCCCGCGAACTCCACGCTGGTGAAGCGCCGCAGCGGCACGGGCACCGGCAGGTGTTCGACCGACTGGTACGCCTTGGTGAAGCGCCGCAGTGAGACGGCCGACAGCGGTTCGAGGTCCTCGACCGGCTTGGTCTCCGGGGGCACCAAGACCAGGCCCGCGCGGCGGCTGCCCAGCCCGATGCGCACCTCCGCGAAGTCCTCGTGGCCGGCCCGGCGTTCCCACAGGCGCGGCCCGCAGGCCACCGCCCACAGGTCCTCCGGACGCGGGTTGTCCCAGCAGGCCGCGGCGCGCTGTTCGGCGGCTGCCTGCCGGACCCGCCGACGCAACTGCACGAGGTAGCGCAGGTAGTCGCGGCGTTCGGCGCGCATCCGGCGTTTGCGCTCGGCGCCGCGCCTGCCGATCTGGCCGAGGCCCATGCTCATCATGGCGACGCCCATCATCCCGGACATCATGTACGTGGACGGCGAACCGGCACCGACGGTGAACATCATGACCATGGCACCGACGCCGAGCCCCATTGGCAGATACACCATCGCCGAACTGAAGTCCGCGGTGGCGGGCTCGCCGAGGACCGGAGGCTCGGCCAGCTCGATCCGGCCCTCCGGGGCCTCCGGCCCGGGGACGCGGGCCTGGCGGTTGACAACAACGGTGCTCATCGGACGGACTCCTGCAGGCATGTGGTCTTTCACGGCGCGACGACGGCAACGGCGCGTCACGCCGGGGCCGGTGGCCGTAGGGGCCGCAGCAGGGGCTGCCCACTCAGCGTAGGAATGTGTGTGCGGCCTGTCCGCGGCAGCGTCCGCACTCTTGTCCGTACGAACAGCGGATTCTGCCTGCGTGTTCAGCCGCCGGCCGGACCGGACTGTGACCCCGGTCCCGGCGGGCCGCCGAGGGGTCAGATGAGGCCCGCGCGGATGGCATAGGAGACGGCGTGCGCGCGGGTGCGCAGTTGCAGACGTTTCATCAGGCCGTAGAGAGTGTATTTCACGGTACGTTCCGAGTAGCACAGTTTTACAGCTATTTCGGATAGTTCCATGCCCTCGGAGACCAGGCGGAGCACGTCCAGCTCGCGGGGGCTGACGCCTGAGGCTGTGAGGCCGCGTGGCGCAAGGACCTCCCGGTGCGTCCATTGGACCTGCTCCATCAGCGTGCCCTGAAGGGTGGACGGGAGGCTGCCGCCGCCGTCCGCGACGGCGAGCAGGGTGCGGACGAAGGCGGGCGGAGTAAAGGCGTCGCGCCACAGCACGGCGCGGACTCCCCGGTCGACCGCCGCCGAGACGTCCGCCTGCCACCGCCTTCCCGCGACGACCAGGAAGCGTGCGTCGGGCCTGTCGGACAGGGCGCGCAACTGGTCCAGGGCGGCGGCGTCGAAGGTGTCGAAGGCCGCCACGACGGCGTCGGCCTCATGGAGTCTGTCCGGTGGGACCTCCTGGAGGCGGCGGTCGTGCTGGAGGGCGCTGACCAGTCCCGCGCGGATGACGGCGTCGGGTGAGTGCACCGCCACGCACACTGTGCCGGCGAGTATCTGCTGGGGCATTTTGCCTCCTCATCGGGAAGTCATCCATGAGGTTTCGAGGCGGTGATCGTGCCACGCACATTTCGACTGACCGGCTTCCCACGCCCCTCGATTGCTTAAGGACAGGGAAACCTGGCACGAATGCCGCGCCCGGGAACCCAACAGCCTGTACGAAAGGGCAAAGTTGCCGGTCGACGCTTGCCGCAGACGGCTGAGTGCCGCATGATCAGCCACTCAAGTCCGCGCTCCCGCATGGCATTTCACCAGCGCGGGAGGCGTGTCTCGCCGCCCCCGCCGCCGGAGAGCGTGCGTCCCCCCTACAGCACAATCGTGGGGGAAAGACGCCGGCACGACTTCTCAGGCATGTCGTTTTGGACAGGGCGGATGCCTCCGCAACGCCTTTCGCCCGCCGCGGGGGCCGGACTTCGCGCGGTACGAAATCGCTTTCCATGCCCGGGTACGGGTCCGCCGAAACAGTCTGCCCTCCGGTAGAAAGGGATTTCCCGCGCGTGCTCCCGGGCCGCCGCCCCGCCCCGCGGAGCACCGGCGCGCCGCGGGACCCTTCACCGGTCCGTGGCGGTCAGCGGGTTGCCGGTGAGCATGGCCGAGACGACCTCCGTCCGGGACCGCAGGCCGGTGCGTGCGAACAGCCGTGACAGGCGGTTGGCGACGGCGTCCTCACTGAGCTGCAGCACGGTGGCGATCTGGCGGTTGGTGAGCCCCTCGGTGATCAAGGTGGCCAGCAACTGCTCGTTCTCGGCGGTGGCCTGTCTGCGGCCGGGGACGGTCAGCCCGGCCTCGCGCATCGCGGCCCTGGTGTGGAAGCGCCGCAGCAAGGAGCCCGTCTCGCCGTACAGTTCGTACGCCTCGTGCAGCAGCTCCGGGGGACCCGCGTTTCCGGCCGCCGCCGACAGCGTGACCGCGGTCTCGAAGGGCTGTCCCCGCGAGCGGGCCAGGTCCACCGCCTCGTGCAGCATCTCGCGCGCGGCGTCGGAGCCCTGCCCCAGCACCCGGGCCGATGCCAGCAGGTACAGCAGCCGGGTCCGTCCGCTGCCGGTGCGCCCGGCGAGCTCCTCGAGGCGCCACAGACAGGTCGCCGCCGCGTCGGCCCGGCCCGTCTCCGCCCGGACCGTGGCAAGGGCGGCGGCGAGCTCGTCGGTTCCGTAGACATAGCCGTGCGCGTCGGCCTCGCGCAGTCCGCGCCGCAACGTGTGGTCGGCCGCGTCGGGACGGCCCATGGTCCGCAGCACTTCGGCGTCGGCGACGTCCAGGAAGGTCTCCAGGGGGCCGTTGCTGTTGCCGCGCTCGCCGGCGATCAGGCGGGCGGCGCCGGCCGGCTTGCCCCTGGCCACCAGGATGGCCGCCATCCCCGCGGCGAACAGGTGGTGCTGGGGCGCCGCGATGAACGTCTGGTCCTTCGCGACCATGAAGCGCGCCAGCGCCAGCGCCTCGTCCCACCGGCCCTGGAGCTGGAGGAGGAGGAAGCGGGTGCCGGGGGGAAGCGCCTCGGGTGGCATCGCGCGGTCCTTCAGCAGGGCCATGGCACCGGACAGGTCGGCGGCGCCGAGAAAGTGGAGGGCGTACCCGGCCGTGATCCCGTAGAGCATCTCCGGGGGCAGGCTGGGCTCCGGCGGCGCGTCCAGGATGCGGGCGAGCATGTCGGTCCGGCCCTGCACCATGTTCGCGACGGCCTGTGCCAGCTCGGGTATCAGCCGGGTGTGCGGGTCCGTGCGCCACACCGCCCCCGTCCGCGAGAGCAGGTCCAGCACCTCCTGCCACCGCTCGGCCAGGCACAGCGCCAGGGCCCGCGCCGGCACGGCGGCCTCCGGGGGCAGCGGCAGGCGGTCCCACCACTCGGCCGAGCCCATCCGGGACAGCTGCGGCCAGTCCTTCCCGGCGGCGGCCGCGACGGCCTGGATACTGGCGACCTCCTGGAGTTCCTGGCCGGGGAGGACGTCGGAGGGGTCGCGCAAAATCGCCTCCGCCGCCCTGCTCGCGGTCGGGCGTTCGCCCACGACCCAGGCGGCCTTCACACACCGCAGCAGCGCCAGTTCGCGGGCCGCCGGATCCTCGATCAGACTCAGCGCCGCCCGGAACCACCGCAGCATGCCGCGGTCCTCGGGGTCGGGGTGCAACGCCTTGGCGGCGGCCGTCAGTTCCGCCACCGCACGATCGCGGTCGAGCAGCACCCCCGCGTCGGCGATCCGGTCGGGCAGGTAGGTCTCGGCGTCCGCCTCCTCGACGAGCACGGCCGGCCGGTGCGGGGCCGCCGCGGCGTCCGCGTTGTCCCGCGCCGCCCAGAGCGCCTCCACCGCGGCGGCGGACATCCGGCCCCGTTCCAGGGGCCCGAGCCGTCCCCGGGTGGCGTGCTCCACCAGAGGGGACCGGAAGGTCCAGCCCCGGGGGCCGCCGCCGTCCTGGCCGGGCAGTTCGTCGAGGAGTCCCGCGGCGATCAGACGGCGCACGCCATCGGCGACCTCCGGGCCGGACAGACCGGTGGTCTCGGCCACCAGCGTCATCGCCGTCCGGCCGAGCGGCCACAGGACGCTCAACGCCGCCGCCGTCGTCCAGCACGGTTCACCGAGCTCGTGCAGCGCCCTGACGAACCGGTCCTCATCGGGCAGCACCGGCACCGGCGCGCTCGCGGCGAGGAACGCGTGCCCGTCGGCGATCCGCACCGAGTCCCGCCGCGACCACCCGGTGAGCAGTGCGTCGGCGGCCGCGGGAATCCCCCGGGTCAACCCGAGGACGCGCTCCACCAGAGCCGGGTCGGGCACCGCCTGCGACCGCCGCGCCACCATCTCGGCGATCTGAGGCCGTGTCAGGCGTGGCAGGATGATCTTCCGCGCCGCGCCCGCCTCCGTCAACAGCTCGACGGCCTGGTCCCGTCGGCGGCGGGACGCGGAGTCACCGGCCTCGGAGGTGTGCCGCACCGACGTGATCACCAGCCGGGCCTCCGGGGGCCGCTGGGCGACGACGTATCCCAGGACGTCGAGGGACGCCGCGTCGGCGTACTGCGCGTCGTCCACCACCACGGCCACGGGCGACGCCTGCGCCAGCGCGGACAGCAGCGCGTCGGCGAGCGCCGCCCGCTCCCCGGCCTCCACAGCGGGCAGCACCTCGGCGTCCGGGTCCGCCCGGCCGGCCAGGGACCGGTGCCCGTTGACCGACCGGTGCTCCCGCACGGCGGTTACCGCCCGCAGCGCCAGCAGGAGCGGACGGTCCTGGTCGCCGCGCACGCAGACCAGCGGCAGGACCATGTGATCCCGCGCACGCAGCCGTTCGGCGGCCGCCTGAGCGAAGGCGCTGCGCCCCGACCCTCGTTCCCCGTGGACGAACAGCAGGCCGGGCCCGTCCGGGGCGTCCAGGAAGTGCTCGAACTCCCTCAACTCCCGCTCACGGCCCACCAGGTGCACGCTTGCGCCGTCCGCCCACGTCGCCGTGGTACCGCGCACCGCCTCGGCTTCCGCCGGCCGGCCACTGTCCACGGGACCTCCTCAACGACT